>NZ_JBQEOE010000035.1:0-65105 GCF_052045105.1 Lysobacter sp. 22409
TACCTTTCTTTTGTTGCTTATGACAAAAGAAAGTAACCCGCCGCTTTAGTGGCGGAAGCTCTTAGCGTTTGATCCTGATCTTGCTTGGTCGCTTCGAAGCGAGACCATGACAGCGCGGTCGCGGCTTGCGCCGCTCCTACTCTTTGAAGCGGCGACCACGGCGCCCTGATCTCGCGTCGCTTCCGACTGGAGCCCAGGGTAGGAGCGACGCAAGTCGCGACCACGTCCTGCCGGCCTCCGGCGCTCCCTTGAAGCAAGTGCAGAGCTTCCGTCCGCTCACGCGGCCGGGTTACTTTCTTTTGCTAAGCCCAAAAGTCCGTCTGGATTCCCTTCGGTCAAAGGTAACCAAAGAAAAGGGCTCTCCTTGCAAGGGCACAGGCCACGAGTGCGATGCCGGCGCCGGGATTTTCCGATAAGACGTCCCTGTCTTATCGGAAAACGGCGCACGTCCTGTGCGCCGCCCTCCGGGTCTCCACTTGACCGGCAAAGCGGAGAAGCAGAAAAGCAGAAAAGCAGAAAAGCAGAAAAGCACAAAAGCACAAAAGCAGAAAAGCAGAAAAGCAGAAAAGCAGAAAAGCAGATCAAAATCTCGGCAACGGCAACGGCAACGGCAACGGCAACGGCAACGGCAACGGCAACGGGGCGCCGGGCCGGCAGCACACTCATCACAAATGCCGCGGCACCCGCGCCCGCAACAAGGCGACCAATTCCGGCGCCATGTACTCGTACTCGTCCGGAATATCCAGACAAACCACGCGCTTGCCGCGCAGCTGCGCCCGGAACTTGCGCTGCAGCTTGCTGCGCTGAGCCTTTTCCATCACGAAGATCAGCTCGGCCCACTCGACCTGTTCGGCGCCGAGCGGCTGCTCGGCGTCGTGATTGAGGCCGGCCGAGGCGACGTCGAGGCCGTCGCGCGCGGCGAATACCTGTTCGGCGGTCGGGCTGCGCAGTTTGTTCTGGCTGCAGACGAACAGGATGCGCCGCACGCGGGGGTCAGGCCGCTTCCGCGAAGCCGTCGCGGGTCAGGTTGACCGGCGCGGCGTCGGTGCAGACCACGTCGTCTTCGATGCGGATGCCGCCGAAGGGGCGGAACTGTTCGATGCGGTCCCAGTCGACGCTGCCGGCGTGTTCGCCCTGCTTGAGGCCGTCGAGCAACAAGTCGACGAAGTACAGGCCGGGTTCGATCGTCACCGCCATGCCGGCTTCGAGCACGCGGGTCATGCGCAGGTAGGGATGGCCGGAGGGCTTGTCGATGCGGCCGCCGCGGTCGGAGGCGGCGAAGCCGGCGACCTCGTGCACCTGCAGGCCGATGCCGTGGCCGATGCCGTGCGGGAAGAACACGCCGCTGACGCCGGTCGCCACCGCCGCTTCCGGCGAGACCTTGAGCACGCCGACGTCTTTGAGGATGCCGGCCAGGGCCAGGTGGGCGTCGAGGTGGATGCGTTTGTAGTCGGTACCGGCGCGGACCTGGTCGCACATCGTCCGCTGCGCGGCGTCGACGGCGTCGATCAGGGCCTGGAATTCGCCGCCGCCGTCGCTGGCGTAGGTGCGGGTGATGTCGCAGGCGTAGCCGTGGTGGCTGGCGCCGGCGTCGATCAGGAAGCTGCGCGATTGCGCCGGGGCTTCGCGATCGAGTTCCATGTAGTGCAGCACCGCGCCGTTCTGGTTGAGGGCAACGATGTTGCCGTAGGGCAGTTCGTTGGCGTCCTGGCGCGCGGCGCCGCAATAGGCGAGGTGGATGTCGAACTCGCTCTTGCCGGCGCGGAACGCGGCCTCGGCGGCGCGATGCGCGCGCACGCCCTTGCGCGTGGCTTCGCGCATCATCGCCACTTCGTACGGGGTCTTGTAGGCGCGGTGGTATTCGAGATAGTCGATGACCGCCGGCGGATTGTTCGGCACGAAGGCGCGGTCGCTGCCGGCGCCGAGCGCGCTCTGCGCTTCGCCGAGAATCGCGCAGCGGGCCGGGTCCTTGGGCAGGTGGGCCAGCGCTTGCTCGGGCTGGCGGATCACGATCACCTCGAAGTGATCGACCCACCAGCCGTTCGGCGCCTGCGGCACGACGTGCCAGTAGTCGAAGGGCTGCAGATAGATCAGCTTGGGCTTATGACCCGGCGTCGCTACCAGCCAACTGCCGGGGTTGCGGGTCAGCGGCACCCAGGCCTTGAACTGCGGGTTCACCGCATAGGGGTAATCGCGATCGTCGAAGACCTGGTAGTGCAAGGTGCCGCTCGGCACCACCAGGTGATCGAACCCGCCGCGTTCCAGCGCCTGCTCGCAGCGGCGCTGCAATTCGGCGAAGTGCTGCCGGTACAGGGCGTGGGTGTCGAGGGCGGACTGATCGGCGGTGCGGGCGGAAGCGTTCATTGCGGGCCTGGCCTGGAGGAAACCGGCCCATTTTGCCGTAATTCGCCGGGGCAGGATTTGCGCCGGCGGGGGGGCAGTACCTTCGCTTCGGCCCTCTCGCCTTGCATGGCCCACGCTCGCCGCAGGCGCGACAGGGAGAACAGCCTGGTGCGGGAACCGCTTACTCGTAGCTGCCGCCGGGCAGGTCCAGCCACTGGCGCAGGTGCTGCATGCCGTCTTCGGGCATGGCGATGAAACGGAAGCCGGTCCAGGTCTGGCCGGGCACGCTGGCGCGATCCTGCCACAGCAGGTGCGCGCCGACTTCGATCGGCGAGGTGTGCTGGGGGGCGTCGCGCAGGTTGAAGCGCAGTTGGTACAGCGCGTCGTCGACCAGCGGCGTGTTGGCGATCAGCATCATCCCGGTCTCGGACAAATTGCCCAGATGGCCGATCACGGTCTCGGTCATGGTGTCGACGACCTGCACCGTTTCGGCGAGTCGGCGACGACGGGTGCGGCGGAATTCTTCGTTCATAGGCCTGCTCTCATGCACCGGCCGGATCGGCCGGGCGTTTGCCGCCGAAACCGCGCAGCACGTCGAGCGCGGCATGCCAGGCGCGATCGACCAGGCGGCTGCGTTCTTCGACGACCACCCGCGCCTGGCCGCGCGCCATCATCCGGGCGAGGCTGTCCAGCGACTGTTCGCCGGCGCGCTGGCCGCGTTGATTGACGAACAAGGCGTTGTCGGTGACCGGGCTGAACCACGACAGGCGCCGACGCACTGCGTCGCCTTGTTGGTTCTGCACGAACTCGAACCAGGTGCCGAACGGCAGGCTGCGGATCTGTTCCCAACAGCGTTGTTCGTCGTCGTTGCGCGCGGGCAGGGTCGAGCGGGCCGGGCCTGCGTCTTCGCCGAGGCGGCTGCGCGAACGCAGTTTCATCGCAAGTTCGGTGCGCGAGGCGGCGTCGTCTTCGTGCGCGGGGCCGACCGTGAGCTGGCGCGAAATCGCGCGGGCGTCGTCGCCGTGATAGCCCACCTGGGTCAACGCGTGTTCGATGTCGGCGTCGAGCCCGCAGGGCATCGGCGCATCGGCGCCGGTGAGGTTGGCCGAGACGATCTGACGTGTCGTTTCCAACTGCCGCTGCCAGGCTTCGGACTCTTCGCCGTGGCGCAGCAGGGTCAGGGTGAGCACGTCGGCCCAGGCCTGGTTGAGCAGAGCCTGGACGAAGCGCGGCAGGCGCTGCTCGGCGGTGTGCTGCTCGATCGCCTCGCTGGCCAGGCGCTTGGCCATCTCGAGCTTTTCTTTGCCGCGCGCGGCCTCGACGTGACGCCGTTCGGAAACTTCGGCCTTGCGCGCGAGGTTCTGCAACTGTTCCTGCAGCCGCAGGTTGGCGGTATCGAACACGTCGGCGCCGGTGTCGTAGTGCTCGACCACGTGGTCGACGGCCTGGCGCAGCGGCTCGTGCAACTGCGGGTCGACGTCTTCGCTCGGCGTCCAGCGCGCGCCGGCTTCGGCGACCGTGTTGAGCAACTGCAGCGCCGGATGCTCGGTTTGCTCGAGCAGGCTGCGGTCCCGCAGCGCGGCGTTCAGTAAGGGCGCCTGCAGGCGGTTGAGCAGGGTCGAGATGGTCGCGTCGCCGCGCAGGCGCTGCTCGATCTCGTCATAGAGCATGTCGAGCAGATCGAACACGTCGCCGTCGTCGCGCGACAATGTGGCGACCGTGCCCGGCGGAGGCTCGCTGTGTTCCAGCAGCGACTGGCGCAGCTCGGCGATCTTGCGCAGCGGCTGCGGGCCGCGCGGCAGTTCGTCCTTGAGCCGGTTCAGCACCGACAACACTTCGGCGGTATCCATGGCCGCGCCCGGCACGGCGATGCCGCCGCGCGGACGCAGCTTGTCGACCAGTTCGCGGCGTTCGCCGAGCCATTGCTGCAGGGTCGCGAAATCGGTTGCGTCCGGTGCCCGCGCCACCGTTTGCTGGCCGGGCCAGGCGGTGTGCGGACGCTCGTCGCCGGGCCGCGCCGAGGGCGACGGCCCCGCCTGCGGACCGTGGTTCTTGTCGGGCGCCGGTTCGCGCCGCGGGGCGTCGACGGCCGCGGCTTCGCCCTGGGGCGTGGCGTTGGGGCGCGCGCGCAGCGGCACGAACGACAGGCCCGGCAGCACGTTTTCGCGTGCGAGCAGGGCGTTCATGGCCTCGACCATCTGCGCGTAGCCCAGCATCACCTGCTGGTCGAATACGCGGAACAGATCCAGGCGCGACTCCTGGCCGATCTGCAGGGGCAGGCAGACGTCGGCGAAGATCCGGATCAGGCGGTGCGGGCCGACCGGCAGGCGTTCGGCATCGAAGGCCGGCGCGCCGGCGAGCACGCCGAAGCGCTGGCCGAGCAGCAACAGGCCGAGGCCGGCGCGCGATTCGTGGCGGCTGGCGATGCTGCGCAGCACCGTGTTCTCGTCGATCTCGCTGTCGTCGACCAGGCGCAACTCGCTGAAATTGGGCACGACCGTCGCTTGCGAACGCGGCGCGACCGGCTGGCGCACACGGGTCAGCGCGGTTTCCAGCGCGACCAGATAGCGCGGGATCAAGTCGGCGCGGCGCAGTCGGACCAGGCGCAGGGTTTCCAGATAGCCCGATTGCAGGCTCGGATTGCGGGCCTGGTCGGCCTGGCGGAACAGCTGCTGCTCGAACTCGGCGAGCATCCGTTCCAGTTGCGGCGCGGTTTCGTCGGAGATCAGGGCGTACAACTGCTCCAGCAATCGGCGCACGCGACGAGGCAGCGCGGCCGTGGCCAGGGTGGCCCGCGGCAGCGAGGCGTCCAGAGGATCAAACGTGGCGGACATGTGGATTCGGTACTGACGACCTCAAGATATAACCACGCCTCCCCGGCGCTCGCCAACTCGAAACGGTCCGACGACGACCGCGCGTGGGCGTGCAGCCGACAGGAGGCGGCCAATGGCACTAACGCGAACGACCCGCACGGGCGGCCATAGGCGAGTGTCCACCGGGGCCGGTCGCGGGCTTGTGAGGCCCGGCATCTGCCGCGGCCCCCGGTTTGCGAGCGGCGCAAGCCGCTCAGTCGGCCATCGAGCGGCCCTCAGTCGGGCAGGAACAGCGCCACCACGTCGTTGGTGAAGCGGCGCCCCAGCTCGGTCGGACGAACCCGGTCGCCGTTTTGTTCCAGCCAGCCGGCGTCGAAGGCGGCCTGCAGTTGCGTGGCGATGGCGGCGCGGGCCAGGCCGGTGCGGGCCTCGTAGTCGGCCAGCGAGAAACCCTCGACCAGGCGCAGCACATTGAGCATGTACTCGAACGGCCGCCGCTCCGGCGCGATGCGGTCGTCGCCGCCGATCCCGGCTTCGGTGCCGGCCTTGGCCAGGTATTCGGTCGGGTGCTTGTGCTTCCAGCGCCGCAGGATGGCCTGCTCGGCGCCGAGGGTGATCTTGCCGTGGGCGCCGGCGCCGATGCCGAGGTAGTCGCCGTAGCGCCAATAATTGAGGTTGTGCGCGCAACGGCGCTGCGGCCGCGCATAGGCGCTGACCTCGTAATGCTCGTAGCCGCGCGCGGCGATCAAGGCCTGGCAGTGCTCCTGGATGTCCCAGGCGCTGTCCTCGTCGGGGATGCCCTGCGGCGGCCGCGCCGCGAACACGGTATTGGGTTCCAGAGTCAGCTGGTAATGCGAGAGGTGGGCCGGGTCGAGGGCGAAGGCCCGCTCCAGGTCGCGCTCGGCCATCGCCAGGGTCTGGCCGGGCAGGGCGTACATCAGGTCGAGGTTGAGGTTGTCGAAACCGGCGTCCTGCGCCAGCTTGACCGCAGCCTCGGCCTCCTGGCTGTCGTGGATGCGGCCCAGGCGCTGCAGGCAGCCGTCGTCGAAGCTCTGGATGCCGAAGCTGAGCCGATTCACCCCGGCGGCGCGATAGAGCTCGAAACGGCCGTGCTCGGCGGTGCCGGGGTTGGTTTCAAGAGTGATTTCGCAACCCGGCGCGAAGCGCAGGCGGGCGCTGGCGCCCTGCAGAAAGCGGTCGATGAACTCGGGCGGGAACAGGCTCGGGGTGCCGCCGCCGAAGAACACGCTGTGCACCGGCCGGCCCCAGACCAAGGGCAGGTCGTGCTCCAGGTCGGCCAGCAGGGCGTCGACGTAGGCGTCGTAGGGCAGGGCGCTGCCCTTGCCGCCCTTGTATTCGTGCGAGTTGAAATCGCAGTACGGGCATTTGCGCACGCACCAGGGCAGGTGGACGTACAGCGACAACGGCGGGGTGGTCAGGGTATCGCTCAAACAGCGCTCGACCGGACCCGAGGGCCCGGAAACAGTCGGAAGGGGCCGACAGCTTACCGGTCGCGCGTCGCGCCGTAGCGGGTGACGGCGAGCAGGGCGCGCAGATTGGCGTCGATGGCCACGTCCGGGCGGGCCTGGACGACCAGCCGCATGATCGTGGCCAGGGGCTCGGCGCTGCCGTCGCCGGAGGTTTCGCCGTCGAAAATGCTGGCGGTGTTCCAGCGCCGGTGCGGGGCCGGGGACAGGCGCAGTTCCAGGGTCGAGGTCAGGCGCAGGCGCCCGTCCTTGGCCCGGTGCAGGGACATGCCCACCACCTCGCCCGGGGCGAAGCGGCGGGTGCGATGGGCGGTGGTGATGTTGGCGTAGCCGATGGTGTGGCCGGGGCTGGCCTGCAGGCTGACCCGTTGGATGGCGGCCAGGGCGACCAGCCCGACCAGGGTCGCCAGCAGCCACAGCGCCAGCTCGATCTCCGAGCTGAAGCTGTTGGTCTGGTGGGTGCCGGCGCTGAGGCCGTCCTGGCGGATCCAGATCGCGATCGGCATCGCCAGCAGGTACAGCACGGCCACCGACAGCACGGTGTGGCCGCCGGTGCGAAAGGCGCGTCGGGGCGGAGCGGCGGCGCGCATCATCCGGTTCACCTGGCGACCTCCGGCAGGCGCTCGCGCAGCGCCGCCAGGGCGCGGGCGCGGTGGCTGACACGGTTCTTGAGGGCATCGTCGATCTCGCCGGCGGACACGTCGTACTCGGTGTCGTAGAACACCGGCTGGTAGCCGAAACCGCGTTCGCCCTGGCGTTGGTGCAGGATGCGGCCGTGCCAGATGCCTTCGGCGATGACCGGGCGCGGGTCGCCGGCATGGCGCAGCAGCACGATCACCGCATAGAAGTGCGCGCCGCGCTGGGCGTCCGGCACGTCCTTGAGGGCGGCGAGCAGTTTGTCGATATTGGCCTGGGCATCGCCGTGCTGGCCGGCGTAGCGGGCCGAGTACAGGCCGGGGGCGCCGCCGAGCGCGTCGACGCAGATGCCGGAATCGTCGGCCAGCGCCGGCAGCCCGGTGACCGCGGCCGCATGACGGGCCTTGAGCAGCGCATTCTCGACGAACGTACTGCCGGTTTCCTCGATGTCCTCGACCCCCAGATCCGTTTGCGCCACCAGTTCGATGCCGGTGTCGCCGAGCAGGTCGCGCAGTTCCGCCAGCTTCCCGGCGTTGCTGCTGGCCAGCACTAATCTCATGCTTTCAGTTCCAGCAAATCCCAGCGATTACCGTACAGGTCTTCGAACACGGCGACCGTGCCGTAGGTCTCGACGCGCGGAGTTTCCATGAAGCGCACGCCGTGCCCGACCATCGCCGCGTGGTCGCGCCAGAAGTCGTCGGTGTGCAGGAAAAAACCGACCCGGCCGCCGGTCTGGTTGCCGATGCGCGAGCCTTGTTCCTCGCCGACGGCCTGGGCCAGCAACAGCGCGGTCTGGGCGCCGCCGGCGGGCGCGACCCGGACCCAGCGTTTGCCGCCGCCCTGGTCGACGTCCTCGAGCAGGACGAACCCCAGTGCCTGGGTGTAGTAAGCGATGGCTTCGTCGTAATCGGCGACGACGAGGGCGATGCTGCCGATGCTGCGATTCATGGCGGACCTTGCTGAGGGGCCGTCGCCATCGCCTTCGGTAGGAGGGCGGGCGAAGCCGGCCGAATGGAGGGGAGGGAGGACGCGACGGTCCGGCAGAAAGCACATTCCCTGGCCGTCGCGATGATGCGCGTGCCCGAGCGTGTCGCCATCGAGCCCGCTGCAGATTGGCACGCCGCCGCCGTTATACGAAGCCCGGCTTCGTGCATCCGTGAAGGGTTTCGTGGTTCTGGTGGCATGCTCGTGCTTGAACTGCATGTACGGCGACGCGATGCGCGTCGAGCGTACGCGTAGCGTTCAGTTCGATGCTGCGGGTGTGTCTTCAGCGCTGCGCGTATATCGCGTGTTGATTCGTTGGATATCGATCAAGCGCATTGCGCCTGATGCGCGACGGGTAGCGCACAGTCTTTGCCCGTGCGGTGCGGTGCGGTGCGGTGCGCGGTCGTGGCGTGCATTCGTCGGCAATCGCCATCGCCGGAGAAGGTCGGCACTCGTCTCGATCGGTGCCCACGCTCGGCGCGACCGCCGAAAGTCAGGGGAAATCCGATGGTTTTCGGCTTTCGCCGCGAGCGCAAGACCGGCGCGGATGCCGCGAGCGGATGGGTGCAGGAAGGGCTCGCAGTGCTGTCCCGTCGCGCCGGAACGACGGGCGTGTCGCAGCGAGAGGCCAGCACGCGAGCGGAAGAGCGAAACGATGACAGCGGCTTCGAGTCCGCATCGGGACTCGAAGCCGTTCGCGGCGATCAGACCGCCAGCGCCTCGCGCTGCTTGAGGATCAGCTCGGCGATGCCGGCTTCGGCCAGGGCCAGCAAGCCGTCGAGCTCTTCGCGGCGGAAGGCGTGGCCTTCGGCGGTGCCCTGCAGCTCGATGAAACCGCCGCCGTCGTTCATGACCACGTTCATGTCGGTGTCGCAATCGCTGTCTTCTGCGTAATCCAGATCCAGCACCGGCACGCCGCGGTAGACGCCGACCGAGACCGCGGCGACCGCGCCGAAAATCGGGTCGCGGGCGATCTCGCGGCGCGACTGCAGCCAGCGCACCGCGTCGACCAGGGCCACGTAGGCGCCGGTGATGGCCGCGGTGCGGGTGCCGCCGTCGGCCTGCAGGACGTCGCAGTCCAGGGTGATGGTGCGCTCGCCGAGCGCCTTGCGGTCGATGCAGGCGCGCAAGGCGCGGCCGATCAGGCGCTGGATTTCCAGGGTGCGGCCGCCTTGCTTGCCGCGTGCGGCCTCGCGATCGCTGCGGGTGTGGGTCGCGCGCGGCAACATGCCGTATTCGGCCGTAACCCAGCCTTCGCCCTTGCCGCGCAGGAACGAGGGCACCTTGTTTTCGACGCTGGCGGTGCACAGCACCCGGGTCTCGCCGAAGCTGACCAGCACCGAGCCCTCGGCGTGGCGGGTGAAGCTGCGCTCGATGCGGACTTCGCGCATTTGGCCCGCGGTACGGCCGCTGGGACGGGCGAGGGGGCCGGTCGGGGCCTCGTTGGGGGCGGCGTTGGGACCGGTCATGGGCGCGAAGTTACCGTTTTGATGGCCGGCGAGTTTACCATTCGCTCCCTGTAGGCTTGGGATTCGCGAATGATTCGCAGCATGACTGCCTTCGCCAGCGGCGAACGCGTGACACCCTGGGGCACGCTCGGCTGCGAGTTGCGCTCGGTCAACCATCGTTTCCTCGAGCTCGGGGTGCGCCTGGCCGACGAGCTGCGCGTGCTCGAACCGGCCCTGCGCGAGCGCATTTCCGCGCGCATCAGCCGCGGCAAGCTCGACCTGACCCTGCGCCTGCGCGCGCCGGAAGGCGGCGACGCGCTGCAGCTCAACCCGACCCGGCTGCGCGAACTCAGCGATCTGGCGATCGACCTGTCGGCACGGTTCCCGGCGCTGCGCACCGAATTCACCGATCTGCTGCAGTTCCCCGGCGTGCTGCAGGCGCCGAGCACCGATCCGGCCGAATTGCAGGCTGCGGCGCTGGCGCTGCTGGACAGCGTGCTCGACGAATTCGTCGCCGCGCGCGAACGCGAAGGCGGCAAGCTCGCGACCGTCATCGGCGAGCGTGTCGACGGCATCGCCGCGATCGCCGCCGAGGTGCGTACGCTGATGCCGGCGATCCGCACCGGCCAGCGCGCCAAGCTCGAGGCGCGGCTCGCCGATCTGGCCCAGCCGGCCGACAACGGCCGCGTCGAGCAGGAGCTCGTGCTGTGGCTGCAGAAGCTCGATGTCGACGAAGAACTCGACCGTCTCGATTCGCACGTGGTCGAAGCGCGGCGCGTGCTCAAGCTGCGCGAAGCGGTCGGCCGCCGCCTCGATTTCCTGCTCCAGGAATTCAATCGCGAAGCCAACACCCTGGGTTCCAAGTCGGTCGACGCGCGCAGTTCGGCGGCCGCGGTCGAACTCAAGGTGCTGATCGACCAGGTCCGCGAGCAGATCCAGAACATCGAATAACCGGGATTGGGGATTCGGGATTCGGGATTCGCACAGCGCATCCCGGGTTACCGGGTTCCCGTCTCGGCGAAACCGCTGTACCCATCCCGAATCTCGAATCACGAATCACTGCCTAATGCGCGGAACCCTTTACATCGTCGCGGCCCCGTCCGGGGCCGGAAAATCCAGCATCGTCAACGCCGTGCTGGCGCGCGATCCCAACATCCGCCTGTCGATCTCGTTCACCTCGCGCCAGCCGCGTCCGGGCGAGCGCCACGCCGAGCACTACCACTTCGTCAGCGCGCAGGAATTCGAGGCGATGGTCGAGGCCGGCGATTTCTTCGAATACGCCCGCGTCCACGGCGACTGGAAAGGCTCGGCGCGCCAGTCGGTCGAGCCCTTCCTGGCCGCCGGCAAGGACGTGCTGCTGGAAATCGACTGGCAGGGCGCGCGCCAGGTCCGGTCCAAGGTGCCGGATGCGGTCAGCGTGTTCATCCTGCCGCCGTCGCGGCAGGCGCTGGAGTCGCGGATGCGCACGCGCGGCCAGGACAGCGAGGCGACGATCCGCCAGCGCCTGGACGCCGCACGCGAGGAAATGTCGCATTACGGCGAGTTCGACTACGTCATCGTCAACGAAGTGTTCGACACCGCGGTCGAGGAAATGTGCGCGATCTTCCTGGCCAGCCGCTTGCGTCGCGAACCGCAGGTCGCCCGCCATTCCCGCCTGATCACCGCGTTGCTGGCCGAGGAGGGCTGAGGGCCGGGAATCGGGAATCGGGAGTCGGAGTCCGGAGTCGGCGCTCGGAATCGAACCCCGGCGAGACTCGCGTCCCTCCAAGCCCGCCGCCTCCGCCTTTCCCCCCTTTGAAAAAGGGGGGCAGGGGGGATTTGCTCTTGGCCGTTCCCATCCCCCGTGCAAAGCCATCGTCACGAACCCCGATCCCGCCCGTATCTGTCTGATTCATAAGAGCTTGGTGCAGGAAACCTTGCCCCGGCCCGGCAAGCGGTCTAAACTCCCCGGTCCCCAACCGCTTGTAAAGACGGCCCACCGGCCGCCAGGAGCCCCATGGCCCGCATTACCGTCGAAGATTGCCTGGAAGTGGTCGATAACCGCTTCGAACTCGTCATGTTGGCCGCCAAGCGTGCGCGTCAGCTGGCCAACGGCGTCGAGCCGCAGCTGGACAACAGCGAAGCCAACGACAAGCCCACCGTGCTGGCACTGCGCGAAATCGCCGCGCGCCAGATCAACCCCGAATACATCGATGCGGTCGAAAAGGCCGAGCGCGAGCGCAAAGAGCGCGAAGCCCTGGAATGGGCCGCCGCCGAAGTGGTCGCCGACGACGATCTGTCGAAGAGCGACGACTGAGTGCATCCGGCCCCGCGCTCCGGCGCGGGGAGTCGATTGCGGCCCCGNCCGCTACGTTTACGGCTCCGCCCAGGCGGGGCCGTTTTCGTTTGTGCCGCCGCCGCGGGACGCTCGACGCCGTGCGCCTGGCCGCGCCGGCCGCGAGCGCGATCACGCGCCAGCCGCGGTATTCGCCGCCTTCCGACTGCGACCGTTGGCGCATTCCTGAACGAATGTCTCGTCCTTGCGCCGCAATCGGGGCCCGCCGCTTGCCTGCGCTGCCTGCGTGCCGCACCCAATATCAATGGATGCGTTGCACCTTGAGCCATCGCCCGCGTAAATTTCCGTTATGACCCCTGCCGAGCCCGCGCTGAGCACCTATCCCGCCGTTCTGGACGACACGGAGCTGCCGGACTATGTGCGCGAGCTCGAACTGGCCGCGCACTACCTGCCCGAAGCGCAACGCCTGCAACTGCGTCGCGCCTGGTCGGTCGGCGCCGCCGCGCACGTGGGCCAGACCCGCAAGTCGGGCGAGCCCTACATCACTCACCCGGTCGCGGTCGCCAAGGTGCTGGCCGAGCAGGGGCTGGACGTCGAGACCTTGGTCGCGGCGATCCTGCACGACACCATCGAAGACACGCCGCTGACCCGCGAATGCCTGGCGACCGAATTCGGGCCGACCGTGGCCGAACTCGTCGACGGCGTCACCAAGCTCGACAAGCTGCAGTTCCGCGATCGCCAGGAAGCGGCGGCCGAGAGCTTCCGCAAGATGCTGCTGGCGATGGCGCGCGACCTGCGCGTGATCCTGATCAAGCTCGCCGACCGCCTGCACAACATGCGAACGCTCGGCGCGCAGAGCGCCGAGGCGCGCGAGCGCATCGCCCGCGAGACGCTGGAGATCTACGCGCCGATCGCCCAGCGCCTGGGCATGAATTTGATCAAGGCCGAGCTGCAGGACCTGGGTTTCCGCGCCCTGCATCCCTGGCGTCATGCGGTCATCGAAAAACGCATCCGCACCCAGCCGGTGGTGCGGCGCGAGTCGCTGGTCCAGATCGAAGCGCACCTGGCCCAGCGCCTGGCGAAGGAGAAGCTTCAACACCGCTTGATCAGCCGGGTGAAATCGCCGTGGAGCATCTACATGAAGATGCACCACGAGCATAAGAGCTTCAACCAGGTCATGGACGTGTTCGGTTTCCGCGTCGTCGTGCGCAGCGTGCCGGACTGTTACCACGCCCTCGGCGTGGTGCATTCGGCCTACAAACCGCTGGATGCGCGCTTCCGCGATTTCATCGCCATCCCCAAGGCCAACGGTTACCAGTCGCTGCACACGGTGTTGTTCGGCCCCTACGGCTCGCCCGTGGAAGTGCAGATCCGCACCGAGGACATGGACCTGATCGCCGAGCGCGGCATCGCCGCGCACTGGTCGTACAAACACGGCGGCGAAGGCCCGAACAGCGCGCAGTCGCGTGCGCACAGCTGGATCGCCAGCCTGGTCGAGTCGCAGCGTTCGACCGGCTCGTCGCTGGAATTCCTCGAAAACGTCAAGGTCGACCTGTTCCCGGACGAGGTCTACCTGTTCACGCCGAAGGGCGACATCATGTCGCTGCCGCGCAATTCGACCGCGCTGGATTTCGCCTACGCGGTGCATACCGACGTCGGCAATCGCGCGGTCGCCGCGCGCGTCGACGGCAAGCTGGTGCCGTTGCGCACCAAGCTGGCCAGCGGCCAGCGCGTGGAGATCATCACCGCCAAGTCGTCGACGCCGAAGCCGCAGTGGTTGGAGTTCGTCGTCTCGGGCAAGGCGCGCACCTCGATCCGCCAGCAGCTCAAGCAGCTCGAACACGAGGATGCGGTCCAGCTCGGCCACCGCATGCTCGACCGCGCGCTGGAAGTGCTGGAGACCTCGCTGGACCGCACTCCGGCGCTGCGCCTGGAAAGCTATCTCGCCGAGTATCGCTATCCGCGCCTGGAGGCCTTGTTGGCCGATATCGCCCTGGGCAACCGCATGCCGAACCAGGTCGCCCTGGCGCTGGCGCGCGAAGTGCCGGGCAAGACCCGCGGCCGCGCGATCGACCGCCCGCGGCTGCCCGAGGACAAGATCCTGATCACCGGCGCCGAGCGCGGCGTGATCAGTTTCGCCAACTGTTGCCTGCCGTTGCCGGGCGACGAAATCATGGGCTACCACACCGCCGGCAAGGGCATCGTGGTCCATCGCCTGGACTGCCCGAACGTCGCCGACTACCGCAAGTCGCCCGATCGCTGGGTCGCGATCGGTTGGGACCGCCAGGTGTCCGGCGACTTCGCCGCCGCCTTGCGCATCGAAGTCGACAACCGCCCCGGCTCGCTGGCCCAGGTCGCCGCGGCGATCGCCGAGGCCGAATCCAACATCGACCGCGTCGAATACCTGGAGCGCGACGCCAACATCGCGATCATGCGTTTCGCCATCGAAGTCAGCGATCGTCGCCATCTGGCCGACGTCATGCGCCGCGTGCGCAGGCTGGCGGTGGTGCTGGGCGTGCAGCGGATGTGAGCGGCGGCGGGGGCCGCCGCCGGGAATGGGGAATCGAGAATAGGGAATCGCAGAGCTTGGCCGGACCGCCTCGTTTTTACGATTCCCGACTCCCTATTCCCGATTCCCGGCCTTAATATCCCGACTCCCCATTCCCGATTCCCGGCCCCCAAATGTCTCGCGAAATCATCCATACCGATCAAGCTCCGGCCGCCATCGGCCCGTACTCGCAGGCCGTGCGCGTCGGCGATACGGTCTATCTGTCCGGCCAGATCCCGCTCGACCCAGCCAGCGGCCTGGTCATCGAGGGCGACATCGAAGCCCAGGCGCATCGCGCGTTCCGCAATCTGCAGGCGGTCTGCGAAGCCGCGGGCGGCTCGCTCGCCGACATCGCCCGCCTGGGCCTGTTCCTCACCGACCTCGGCGCGTTCGGCAAGGTCAACGCGGTGATGGGCGAGTACTTCAACCCGCCGTATCCGGCGCGCTCGACCGTCGAAGTGTCGGCACTGCCGCGCGGCGTGGCGTTCGAAGTCGATGCGGTGATGGTGCTGCGCTAAACCGCGGCGCCCGGTGTTTCCAGCAACGGCCGCCCCGTCACGAGGCGGCCGTTTGCGTTTGCGCCGGCATGGTCAGGGCATGAACTCCAGAGTAGGAGCTGCGCGAGCTGCGATCGCGAATCCGCAATAGCGACGAGCCTTGACCGGGCGACGCAAGCTCGCAAATCATCGCCCCGATTCCCGATTCCCGATTCCCGATTCCCGATTCCCGATTCCCGATTCCCGAGCCAAGCCCTACCTGCGCTCGCGCGCAATCTCGGCCAACAATCGTTCGCGCAGCGCGCGCGGGGTTTCGCCGGTGAGGCGCTTGAAGGCGCGGCGGAAATCGCGCGGGTCCTTGTAGCCGATGGCGGCGCCGACGCTGGCGATGGTGAGATTGCGTTCGCGCAGCAGCGCATAGGCGAGGTCGATGCGCAGACGGTCGTGGATCTCGTGGAAGCTGGTGCCTTCGCCGGTCAGTTGCCGGCGCAGGGTGCGCTCGCTGACGTGCAATTGCGCGGCGATGCCGGCGAGCTTGGGGTCCTGCGGCAATTGCGCGCGCAGCAGGCGTTCGACCGCGGCGGTGACCTCGCCGGGCACCGCGCCTTCCGGCATCTGCGCCTCGCACAGGGCCAGCACCTGGCGCGAGGCGATCGGGTTGTGGGTCGGCAGCGGCGCCGCCAGCCATTGCGCGTCGAGCACCAGCCGGTTCTGCGGTTGTTCGAACGCGACCGGGCAGTCGAACACGTCGCGATAGTGAGAGGCGTAGTCCGGCGCGGGATAACTGAACTCGATGCGCAAGGGCCGCAGGCCTTCGCCGACCAAGCCGCGGGCGAGGGCGAGGCAACTGCTGAAGAACTCCTCGCAGACGAAACGGTGGATCGAGGGATAGGTCAGGGTCATTTGCCCGGCCAGGGCGACCGTGCCGGATTCCGAGGCGCTTTCGACGAAACGCATCAGGCTGCCGACCACCGGAGTGAAGCGCAGGCCGATCTGCAGGGCCTCGCCGAAGGTCGCCGCGGTCGTCATCGCCAGGCCGAGCAGGCCGAAGTTGCCGACATGCTGGCTGCGGCCGATGTCCAGGCCGATGGTGTCGGGCAGCACGCGCAGGGCGCGGTCGATCACGATCGCGGTCGGCCGGTTGGGCAGGCGCACGCCCGGGTCGCTGACCTGGGCGCGGCTCAGGCCGGTGCCGGCGAACCAATCGTCGCTGGGCGCGCCGATCCGGTCCGCGGTCTCGAGCAAGCCCCACAGCAGGTTCGGCGACATCAAGGCGATGTCGGATTTGGCGCTGTCCTGGTCGGATGGCTGACGCATCGCCCCTCACGATCGTGGCCGCACGGTTGACCGCTAATGCCCCCTTAGTGTGCCGCATTCGCCCTCACGCGCGCTCACATCGGCGGCGGAGACTCGTCGCATAGCCACGAGGGACGCCCAACGCGAGCATTCGCGCCGCGCCCCGGTCGCCAATCACGGGGAGATCCATGAGCAAACAGATTCCGGCGTTCGCCCTTGCCGTCGCCGCGGCCCTGACCGCCGGCTGCGGTCCCGAGCAGCCCCGGCACACCGCGACCGCGCAGGTCGCCGCCGGCGACGCCGCCTTCGCCGAGAGCTTTCGCACCCGTCTGCTCGACGCCAAGCCGGGCGAGGTGATCGAGGTGCCTGCCGGGCGCTACACCTTCGACCGCAGCCTGACCCTGCGCGTGGACGGCGTGACCATCCGCGGCGCCGGGCCGGACAAGTCGGTGCTGAGTTTCAAGGGCCAGAAGGCCGGCGCCGAAGGCCTGCTGGTCAACGCCAGCCAGTTCACCATCGAGAATCTGGCGATCGAGGACAGCAAGGGCGACGGCCTCAAGATCAACGAGGCGCAGGACATCACCATCCGCAACGTGCGGGTCGAGTGGACCGGCGGGCCGAGCACCAAGAACGGCGCCTACGGTCTGTACCCGGTCAAGACCCGCAACGTGCTGATCGAGAACTCGGTGGCCATCGGCGCTTCCGATGCCGGCATCTACGTCGGCCAGTCGCGCGACGTGATCGTGCGCAACAGCCGCGCCGAGTTCAACGTCGCCGGCATCGAGATCGAAAACACGATCAACGCCGACGTTTACGACAACGTCGCCACCAACAACACCGGCGGCATCCTGGTGTTCAACATGCCGGCGCTGTCGCAGCAGGGCGGGGCGATCCGCGTGTTCAAGAACAAGGTGTTCAAGAACAACACCGCCAACTTCGGCGCCAAGGGCACGCCGGTGGCCAGCGTGCCGGCCGGCAGCGGCATGGTGGTGAATTCCAACGACGACGTCGAGATTTTCGACAACGACATCAGCGACAACGCCACCACCAACATCATCGTCTCCAGCGTGTATTCGACCGGTTACAAGGACGACAAGGCGGCGAAAGACTTCGATCCCTATCCGGAGCGGATCTCGATCTACGGCAATCGCCTGTCCGGCGGCGGCGACTCGCCCGACGGTTTCGACCTCAAGGCCCTGAAGACGGCGATCTACGGCCTCAGCGGCCGCTTCCCCGACGTGCTGTGGGACGGGTATGCGAACAAGGCGCTCAAGGACGGGCCGCAGATCTGCATCCGCGACGTCTCCGGCGTGATCAACGCCGATGGTCCCGGCGGCTACAAGAGCCCGAGCCAAGACCTCAAGTCCTACGCCTGCACCCTGCCGAAGCTGCCGGCGATCGACCTCAAGCGCGGTTGATCGATGCGCAGGACGATGATGCGCTCGGTCGTTGCCGTATGGCTGTCGATGCTGCTGGCCGGATGCGCGCGCGAGTCGGCGCCGGCGCCGGTGCATTTCTTCGCCGACGGCCAGCCGCCGACCCTGGCCGAATGGAACCTGGTGCGCGTCGCCGACGGCCGCTTGAAGCTCAATGCCGGGGTCGTGCCCTACGACTTGAACACGCCGCTGTTCTCCGACTACGCGCACAAGCTGCGCACGGTATGGATGCCGAAGGGCCAGGCCGCGCAGTACCGGGCCGACGAGGCCTTCGATTTCCCGGTCGGAACCATCTTCAGCAAGACCTTCTACTACCCACGCAGCCAGGCCGGCGGCGATGCGGTGCTGCGCAGCGCCGACGATGGCCCGGACTTGCGCGGCGGCGGCCTGGCCTTGAACCAGGTTCGATTGATCGAGACCCGTCTGTTGATACGGCGCGAGGACGGCTGGGTTGCCTTGCCTTATGTTTGGAACGCCGAACAGACCGAGGCCAGGTTGATGCGCAGCGGCGCCTTGATTTCGCTGAGTCTGGTCGCGGCCGACGGCCAACGCGAAGCGGCCGAATACCAAGTGCCGGACCAGAACCAATGCGCCGGCTGCCACGGCGTCGACATGAAGAGCAAGGCGCTGCAGCCGATCGGGCCGAAGGCACGCCATCTCAATCGCGACTTCGCCTACGACGATGGGCTGAGCAATCAGATCGCGCGCTGGACTCGCACCGGCTATCTGCACGGCGCGCCCACCGCGGCTGCCGCGCCGCGCGATGCGAACTGGCGCGACGCCAAGGCGGGACTGGACGCGCGTGCGCGTGCCTACCTAGACATCAATTGCGGCCATTGCCACAGCCCGAAAGGGCCGGGCAATACCTCGGGACTGTGGCTCGATGCGGCGACCCAAGAGCCCATGCGGCTGGGTCGCTGCAAGCTGCCGATCGCCGCCGGCAAGGGCACCGGCGATTTCCGCCACGACATCGTGCCGGGCAAGCCCGATCAATCGATCCTGCTCTATCGCATGCGCAGCGACGATCCTTCGGTGATGATGCCGGAGCTGGGTCGCAGTGTCGTGCACACCGAAGGGGTAAGACTGATCCGCGACTGGATCGCCGCGCAACAGGGGCAGTGCGGCTGATACCTGCGGGTCGGGGAAGGCAGGGAGGGGAACGCGCCGCCGTGCGCGTTCGTGTCTACGACGAACGAGAGGGGAGCTTTCCGATGCCGTTGCGCAAACACCGTTTGGTCACCGCGACCACCGCCGCACTCGCCGCGCTTTGCGGCGGCGCCTTCGCCCTGGCCGCGCCGGTCGCCTACGCCCAGGAGGCGGCGCCGAAGGAGCTGGAGAAGATCACCGTCACCGCGCAGAGCCGCGAGCAGGAACTGCAGGACGTGCCGATCGCGCTGCAGGTGGTGACCGACGAGCTCATCGACGACATCGCCGCGCAGGACATGGGCGACCTGGACAGCTTCGTGCCGGGCCTGGTGGTCGACAGCCAGCAGCCGACCCAGCCGGGCTTCCAGTTGCGCGGCATCAGCACCGACGACTTCGGCATAGGCACCGATCCGGCCGTCGGCGTGTACGTCGACGGTGTGTATGCCGGGCGTGGCGGCGGCGTGCTGTTGCCGTTCACCGATGTCGAGCGCATCGAAGTGCTGAAGGGGCCGCAGGGCACCCTGTTCGGCCGCAACACCGCCGCCGGCGCGGTCTCGATCATCACCCGCAAGCCCGACTTCAGCGCCACCGAGGTCAAGGCGCGTTTGCGCTTGGGCAGCGACGGCAAGCAATACGTCGACGGCATGCTCAACCTGCCGACCGGCGAGCATTCGGCGTTCCGCTTCAATGCCCTGGTCAATCACGCCGATGGTTGGATTCAGGACGCGGTGACCGGCGAAGACCTCGGCCCGGAAAACAACTGGGCGACGCGCGCGGCCTTCAAGACCCGCTTCGGCGAGCGCACCAGTGCGTTGCTGAGCTGGGACCACGAAAGCCTGGACCAGAACGGCCAGGTCACCACCGGCATCGTCGCCTTGCCGCCCGCGCCGGGCTTGCCGACTCTGCCGGTCGACGAATCGGCTTACCTCGACCCGCGCAAGATCCCGACGGCGGTCGACATCGAGGGCAACGAAGAGTCGCGGCGTTTCGACGGCGTCACCCTGATCGTCGACCACGGTTTCGACTGGGGCGGCTTCACCTCGACCACCTCGTGGCGCGACTACGACTCGGTCAACCGGGTCGAAGAAGACGGCACCAACCGCAAGTATCTGTACGTCGATTCGACCAACACCGAGAGCAACCGCAGCTTCTATCAGGAGTTCAAGTTCAGCGGCAGCACCGACACGCTCGACTGGATCGCCGGCGCCAGCTATTTCGACGAGAAGGCCCGGCAGACCAGCGAGGTCAATGCGCTGACCGATTCGGTCGACACCATCGTGCGCAACCTCGGTCTGGCGCCGACTCCGGACGGGCGTCTGTTCGGTTTCTTCGACGACCTACTGCAGGCCAACGGTATTCCCCTGACCCTGCTCGGCCACCGCTGGAACGAGACTTTCCACAACACCCTCGATACCAAGGCCTATGCGGTGTTCGGCGACGTGATCTGGCACGCGACCGACAAGCTCAACCTGACCGTCGGCCTGCGCTACACCCGCGACGAGAAGAAGTTCTCGTGGTTGAACACGCCGCGTACCGCACCGGCCCTCGACGCGACCTTGAACCAATTGCAGGCCTTCGGCTTCTTCGACATGGTCGGCCTGCCGCGCGAGGCCTTCGTGTTCGACGTCGCCTTCATCGACCCGCCGGCGATGCTCAACAAGGGCGTGCTCAACCGCACCTCGAACAGTTGGAGCGATTTCAGCCCGCGTTTCGTTGTCGACTACCACTTCAGCGACGACACCATGGTGTTCGCTTCGCTGGCCAAGGGCTACAAGGCCGGCGGCTTCAACTCGCTGCAGATCGGCAGCAGCTTCGAGAACGAAGACGTGTGGAACTTCGAGACCGGCATCAAGCAGGTCTTCCCCGAGCAGCGCGTGCAGCTCAACGCGTCGGCTTACTACTATGTCTACGACAATCGCCAGGCGGTGCGGCTGGACAGCAGCACCGACATTCCGCGTTTCGTCGTCGATACCTCGGACCTGGAAGCCTACGGCCTCGACCTCGACCTGCGCTGGCAGGCCACCGATAACTTCGGCCTCGACTTCAACGCCGGTTTCATCGATTCGACCTACAAGAACTACGTGACCTCCGACGGCATCGACGCCAGCGGCGATCCCACCGGCCTGCCGTACTGGTCGATGGCCGGCGGCGCGCATTACGTCTGGAACCTCGGCGCGCACGGCGACCTGCGCTTCTCCCTGCGCCATGCCTATCGCGGCAAGGTCCGTTGCAGCGAAGAGTCGCAGGCGCAGAACCGCTGCGGCGTCAGCCCCGCCTTGAACCTCGGCGAGGCGCAGAACCGCACCGACCTGCGCGTGGGCTGGACCTCGCCGCAGGGGCGCTGGGGCCTGGCCGCCTACGGCAATAATCTGTTCGACAATCAGTACATCAACGCGCTCGGCACCTACGGCAAGAACGTGCTCGGCACGGTCGGCGCGCGGGTCAGCGAACCGCGCAGCTACGGCGTGGAGTTCAGCGCGAGGTTCTGAGGCCGGGCCGGTCGTTTCGTTGTTCCGTCGCTCCCGCTTCGGCGGGATCACGGCAGAATCCAGCCTCGACGGCGGCAGCGGTTTCGTTCGCCGCCGCGATGCATCGGGGTTCATGCTTAAGACCCGGCACAGGGACGCGCCGGGGTTTAGCTTTGCGGCCGTTCCCGGCATGCTTATGCGATGCCGAGCCGTCAGGACGGGCCCTCCGTCGATCTCCACACACAGCCGTTGCCGCGGATGCCCGGGGTGGGGCCGCGTGTGGCCGAGAAGCTTGCCGCGCGCGGCCTGACCACGCTGCAGGATTTCTGGCTGCAACTGCCGCGGCAATACGAAGACCGCACCCAGATCACCCCGATCCGGCTGCTCCAGCCCGGCGTCGCCGCCCAGGTCGAAGGTCGGGTCGAGGCGGTCGACCGCGGCTTTCGTTACCGACCGATGCTGCGCGTTGCGGTCGGCGACGATTCGCGCTCGGTGCTGGTGCTGCGCTTCTTCCATTTTCGCGCCGCCCAGGTCGTGCAGTTCCGCATCGGCGCGCGGGTGCGCCTGTACGGCACACCTAAGCCGGGCCAGCACGGGCTCGAAATCGTTCATCCCAGCTATCGCGTGCTCGACGACGAGGGCGAGGTCGCGCTGGGCGAACAACTCGACCCGGTCTATCCGGCGATCGAAGGCATCGGCCCGGCGACCTTGCGCCGCCTGATCGGCTACGCCCTCGACCGCCTGCCCGACGATGCCTCGCTGGAGCTGCTGCCGCGCGAGCTGCGCGAGCGCCTGCAACTGCCGACCTTGCGCGAAGCGCTGCTGACCGTGCACCGGCCGGCGGTCGACGCCGACGTGGCCGCCTTGATCGCCGGCCGCCACCCGGCGCAGCGCCGGCTCGCACTCGAAGAATTGCTCGCCCACCACCTCAGCCTGCGCCGCCAGCGCATCAGCCAGCAGGCGCACAAGTCGCGCCCGCTCAAGCAGATGCCGCTGGCCGAGAAACTGCGCAAGGCGTTGCCGTTCAAACTCACCGGCGCGCAGCGGCGGGTGTTCGACGAGATCCGCGCCGACCTGGCCAAACCCTCGCCGATGCTGCGCCTGGTCCAGGGCGACGTCGGCAGCGGCAAGACCGTGGTCGCCGCGCTCGCGGCGATGCTGGCCGTGCAGCACGGCCGCCAGGCCGCGCTGATGGCGCCGACCGAATTGTTGGCCGAGCAGCACCTCAATAATCTGCGCCGCTGGCTCGAACCCTTGGGCGTGCGCGTGGCCTGGCTGGCCGGCAAGGTCACCGGCCGCGCACGCAAGGCGGTGCTCGAACAGGTGGCCAACGGCGAAGCGCAGGTGGTGGTCGGCACCCATGCGCTGATGCAGGAAGGCGTGGCGTTCCGCGACCTGGCCCTGGCTATCGTCGACGAGCAGCATCGCTTCGGCGTCCACCAGCGCCTGGCCTTGAGGGACAAAGGCGCCGGCGGCGCGGTCGGCGACGATGCGATCGTGCCGCACCAGTTGGTGATGACCGCGACCCCGATCCCGCGCACCCTGGCGATGACCGCCTACGCCGATCTCGACGTTTCGGCGATCGACGAACTGCCGCCCGGGCGCACGCCGGTGCAGACCGTCGCACTCGGCGAAGAGCGTCGGCCGGAACTGGTGCAGCGCATCCGCACCGCCTGCGCCGAAGGCCGGCAGGCGTACTGGGTCTGCACTTTGATCGACGATTCCGACGAGGTGATCGCCCAGGCGGCGCAGACCACGTTCGAGGAACTGTCGCAGCAGCTCGCGCCCTTGCGCGTGGGCCTCGTGCACGGGCGCATGAAGGCCAAGGAAAAGCAGGAAACGATGCGCGCGTTCAAGGAGGGCGAACTCGACCTGCTGGTTGCGACCACGGTGATCGAAGTCGGCGTCGACGTGCCCAACGCTTCGTTGATGATCATCGAAAACGCCGAGCGCCTCGGCCTGGCCCAGTTGCATCAGCTGCGCGGACGCGTCGGTCGCGGCAGCGCCGCGTCGAGCTGCGTGCTGCTGTATCGCTCGCCGCTGTCGGGTCTGGCGCGGCAGCGCCTGGACACCATGCGCAAGACCCACGACGGTTTCGTGATCGCCGAGAAGGATTTGGAACTGCGCGGCCCCGGCGAACTGCTGGGCACCCGCCAGACCGGCCTGGCCGGCTTCCGCGTCGCCGATCTGGCCCGCGATGCCGACCTGCTGCCGCTGGTGCAGGAATTGGGCGAGCGCCTGCTGAAGACCTCGCCGGAGCTGGCCGAACGCATCGTCTCGCGCTGGGTCGGCGGTGCGGCGAGATACGCTTCGGCCTGATCGTCGAGGGCTGTCTCGGCGGCGCCTGAGCGCCATCGCCAAGACCGCAAGCCGGGCACAATCGAACACTCCCCGCGACGGCAAACAATGGCATAGTGTCCCGCCAGCTGGAGCGCCCCACCCGGATGCCGGGAGCCCTTCAAAACGCGGTCACGCAATGGTTCAGCCCGGCTTTCGACCGGCTGCATCCCTTGCTGCAGGCGCTGCATCGCAGCGGCGGAACCCTGGGCGGGCAGGTCGCTCTTTCCACCGGAACCGGTCCGGCCGGGTACATCGGCCGCCGTCTCGCCCGACGCCTCGGCATTCCGATCGATCGCCCATATCGCGGCTTCCGGGTCGACATCGTCCATGACGCGCAGGCCATGCAGTGGCGCCGCCGTTTCGACGACGGCAGCGAACTGATCTCGGTGTTCCGTCCGGTCGGCCGTTATCCCGATGGCCATTGGCTGGAAAGCACCGGCCCGGCGCGGATGAAACTCGGTGTCGAACTCGAGGACGGCGGCTGGCGCTGGCGTTTGCGCGGCGTCGAAGTGCGCGGCGTGCCGCTGCCGCTGTTCCTGTTTCCGCGCACCGATGCCTACAAGCGCATCGAAGACGGCGAGCATTACCGCTTCGCCGTCGCTTTCTCCCTGTTTCCCTTCGGCGAGCTGTTGCGCTACGAAGGCGCGCTGCACGCTGTCCCGGCCGACGCGGCCGTTACCGACGAACGAGTGGCTTCATGACTGATCGCATTCCCCTGCTTATCGATACCGACCCCGGCGTGGACGACGCGCTGGCGCTGCTGATGGCGTTCAACGATCCGCGCCACGAACTGGTCGGACTGACCATCGCCGCCGGCAACGTCGGCCTCAAGCACACCGTCGCCAACGCGCTCAAGCTGTGCGAGGTGGCCGGCGTCGACGTGCCGGTGTTCGCCGGCGCCGATGCGCCCTTGCTGCATCCCTCGCCGGACGCGGGCTATGTGCACGGCCAGGACGGTTTCGGCGACGTCGGCTACGAAGCCGCCCAGCGCCAGGTCGAAGCCGAACATGCCGCGCTCGCGATCATCCGCCTGTCGCACGAACACGCCGGCAAGCTGTTGCTGGTGGCGTTGGGGCCGCTGACCAACGTCGCGCTGGCGCTCAAGCTCGATCCGACCCTGCCGCAGCGCATCGCGCGCCTGGTGGTGATGGGCGGCGCGGTGACCTGCCAGGGCAACATCACCCCGGCGGCGGAGTTCAACATCTACTTCGATCCGGAAGCGGCGCACATCGTGTTCGAAGCCTTCGAGCATATCGACCTGGCCGACTGGGAAGCGGTGATTGCCCACGGCCTGCATCACGAACGAGTGCTCACCTGGTTCCAGACCGATTCGGCGCGCGGCAAGTTCTACGAGCGCATTTCCGAGAAGACGCGGATGTGGTCGATCGACCGTCGCGGCGATCACTGGCATGCCGCCGACGCCCTGGCGATGGCGTTCGCGCTCGAACCCGACGGCGCCCAGGACGTGCAATCGCGGCCGGTCTCGATCGAACTCAAAGGCACCCACAGCCGCGGCGCGACCGTGGTCGACTGGCGTCGCCAGGAAGGCCGCCCCGACAAAGTCGCGATTCTCATGAAATATGATCACCAGCGCTTCGAAACCCTGATTCAGAAGGCACTGGCCGCACACCCTCGCAGAGGAGAGTAGGCGTACGGCGAAAGCAGCAGGAGCGCGGAAGGTCATCTCCCGGGCGTCGTAACCAGCGGAGGAGGAACGCGAAAGCTCATCTCCACCGCCCCAGCCCGGCGCAAGCCGGGAAGCAGGGGCCACCAGCGGGCGACGCCCCAAGCCTCGCCCGCGATCGCCGGCCAGGTGCCGCCGAATCAGGCAGGAAGCAGGGTAGGTCCAGCCCCCCCCCCACCTCATTCAGCCTCGCCGCCGCCGATTGGTTTTTCCGGCCAAATGGACTTGCACGCCCCCCAATCCGGCCGCTATACTGCCCGACTTTCCCGCATACCTAAGGTTGAGTGCCATGAAGGCAGGCATCCATCCCGAATACCGTAACGTCGTGTTCCAGGACGTCACCACCGACTTCCAGATCCTGACCCGTTCGACCCTGTCGAGCAAGGAAACGATCAAGCTCGACGGCACCGAGTATCCGCTGATCAAGGTCGACATCTCGTCGGCGTCGCACCCGTTCTATACGGGCAAGCACAAGATCATGGACACCAGCGGTCGCGTCGACAAGTTCCGCAAGCGTTACGCGCAGAAGTAATCGCGTCGCAATCGCTGTGCGCACAACGGCTGCCCGAAAGGGCGGCCGTTTGCGTTTGCGTCGCCTTAGGTTCCGGTGAACGACGGCGCAACCGCGACGGTTCGCGCTGCCGCGTCCTGGCGGTGTTTAGCCGCTGCCGGGCCGCGGTGTTCGTCCCGCCCCGGGACACCTTCGTCGCGCTGGTTCGAGCCGGCGACCGTCTCGCGACAGGCTTTCCGCCAAGCCGCGACAAGCCCGCCCGCGTGCGCCGGCGCGAGGCCTTCCGGGGCCTGCCTGCGGGCCGAAAACCGGCCTCGGCGATGAAACGCTGCGTGGCCGCCATGCGCCCCTCCCGACCAAAGTCCGAGCTTGGGCTCAAGAAGCGTTGTGCGATAATTCAGCATCGCAGTTCAAATGCGACCCCCGTCCCCCTCCTGCCGCGGCCTTCCCTGCGGCAGGCAGATTGAGGAGTGTTTCGTGTCCGATGATTCCAAAAAAGCTGGCCTCGATCAGGTCACCCTGACCGCCGGCGACAAGAGCGTGATCTTGCCGGTGCAGCACCCGGTGTTGGGCGCTTCCTGCGTCGACATCGCCAAGCTGCCGAAAGAAACCGGGATGTTCACCTACGACCCCGGCTTCACCGCGACCGCCAGCTGCAAGTCGGCGATCACCTACATCGACGGCGATGAGGGCGTGCTGCTGTACCGCGGCTACCCGATCGAACAGCTCGCCGAGAAGTCGAACTTCCTCGAAGTCGCCTATCTGCTGATGAACGGCGAACTGCCGACCGCCGGCGAGTTCAGCAAGTTCGAGCACGAAGTCACGCATCACACGATGATGCACGAAGCGTTTCGTACCTTCCTGTACGGCTTCCGCCACGACGCCCATCCGATGGCGATGCTGGTCGGCATGCTCGGCTCGATGGCGAGCTTCTACCACAACGAACTCGACCTGGAAGATCCGGAACAGCGCCGCCTGGCCGCGATCCGCCTGATCGCCAAGGTGCCGACGATCGCCGCCGCCTGCCATCGTTATTCGATCGGCTGGCCGATCCGCTATCCGAAGAACAGCCTCGACTACACCACGCGCTTCCTGCACATGCTGTTCGAAGTGCCGAGCGAGCCGCTGGAGCTCAACCCGGTCGCCGCCAAGGCGATGGACCTGCTGTTCATCCTGCACGCCGATCACGAGCAGAACGCGTCGACCTCGACCGTGCGCCTGGTCGGTTCGACCGGCGCCAACCCCTACGTCAGCGTCGCTTCCGGCGTCGCCGCGTTGTGGGGACCGGCGCACGGCGGCGCCAACGAGGCCGTGCTCAAGATGCTCAACGAGATCGGCCGCCCCGAGAACGTCAAGGGCGCGATCGACAAGGCCAAGGACAAGGAATCGGGCTTCCGCCTGATGGGCTTCGGCCACCGCGTCTACAAGAACTACGATCCGCGCGCCGCGCTGGTCCGCAAGATGACCCACGACGTGCTCGGCGAGCTCGGCGTCAACGATCCGCTGCTCGAAGTCGCGATGAAGCTCGAAGAGGCGGCGCTCAAGGACGAGTATTTCGTCCAGCGCAAGCTCTACCCGAACGTCGATTTCTACTCGGGCATCATCTACAAGGCGCTCGGCATTCCGGTCGAGATGTTCACGGTCATGTTCGCGATCGCGCGCACCGCCGGCTGGGTCTCGCACTGGCTAGAACAGCAGAACGACCCCGAGAACAAGATCGGCCGTCCGCGCCAGATCTACACCGGCCACGCCACCCGCGATTACGTCGGCGCCGACCAGCGCTGATCCGCGTTCGCAGGCCGGATGCGAAAACGCCCCGCTTCGGCGGGGCGTTTTCGTTTGCGCTTCGGCAACGGCATCGCCGAGGCGGCGCCGCTGTGGCGCGGCGCCTTACTCGATGACGCAGTCGGTCAGATTCAGGTACTCGGTGCCGGACGTGAAGCCGACCGTGCAGGTGGCAGTGAAGGCCGTGCCGGGCGGCAACGCGGCCAGCTTGCCGTCCTCGCTGGTCAGGCGCGCGTACTCGACCTCGCCGTCGGCGTCGGTCGCGGAAGTGAGCGAGGTGTCGGCCATCGAGGTGCTCTGTTCCAGCACCACCGCGGTGAAGCGTACGGCCTGATCGTACTCGGGCATCGACAGCGCGCTGTGGCCGGCCTCTTCGTAGCTTTGGTAGAGCTTGGACAGGCTGATCGCCGGTTTGTCGGCGGCGAGGGCGGCCGACGAAAGCGTCGCCAGGCACAGCAGTAGAGTTCCATGAAATCGCATGATGCTTCCTTGGGTGGCTGCGTAAAGAATCGTCATTGTGCCGTCGGTGCGTGGCGGCGTCTCGTTCGTCATCGGGCAGATTTCACGGAAACCTCGACCCGGCCGGACGAGGGGCTGCCGTGGAGCCCGGAGGGCGTTGCGCGGCGTGCGCTTACTTGAGGTCGGGAAAGCGTTGCAGCGCGCAGTGCGTCAGTCGCTCGGACAGCTGCGGATCGCGTTCCTTGAAATAGCCGGCCATATCGCGCTGCGCGCCCGGGTCGCCGGCTTGCGCGGCGCGCCAACGCAGCGCCGTGGCCAGATCCTGCTCGGCGGGCGAGGCTTGGCCGTCTTCGTAGCTGGCGATGGTGCCGTGCAGCTCGGCGAGCTTGTTGTAGCCGGCCGGCGCGCCGCGTTGCAGCAGCCAGGCGACCAACGGCTGGGCCGATTCCCAGTCTTCGCCATGCATCGCCACGTTGAACAAGGTCGCGACCGCGCGCCAGTTGCCCAACTCGGCGGCTTCGATCAGCAAGGGCTCGCCCTCGGCCTCGTACGCACCGACGCTACGGGCGCGTGCGTATTTTTCCCGCGCGGCAGCAGCGATTTTCGGAAGCCCCGGATTGCCGGCATCGCAGGCGAAGTTGTCGGCGACCAAGCGCGCGGCGGGCGTGCGCATCCACGCCTGCTGGTCGCGCATCGCCTTGGAGAGGATCGAGACGACGCGCTTCGGGCTCAGCGCCGGGCGTATCCAGGCCGTGCGCGCGGCCAACCGGCGCTTGCGTTCGAGTTCCTTGCGTTCCTCTTCGGCGCTCTGTTCTTTCTGCGCCCGGGTGTCCTCGCGCCGCCCGATTTCGGCGCAGGCCTCGAACCGCGCCGGCGGCTGCAGCCAACATTCCGCGGCGACCTTGACCGGGAACCGACCCCAGAGCATTTCCAGGGCGTAGTGCTCCTGGCCGGCCTGCTCGGTCACTGTCACTCGCGCGGAGTCGTCGGCCAGGCCTTGGACGAGGACGGTTCCGTCGGCCAGCTCCCAGCGATAAGGCTCGGCTTGCAGGCGCGCTTCGAGTTGCAGTTGACGCGCGCCGGCAGCGGGAGGCTGTTGCGCGAATGCGGCCGATACCACGCCCAGCGAACACAGCGCGACCGCCATGGCAGACAAGAACGGACGGCCGAGGCGATGGGTCATGGTAGGGCGCTTCCTGCTAAGGATCGATGCGGATTTATACGCGTTACGGCAGCGGCGGGGTGGGGCCGGCGCTATGGAGTCTTTGCGGCCGCTTGCAGGTCGCGGATGAAATGCGCATATGCGCTGCGGTCGTCGGCGGCGCCGGGCGCGATGCGTTCGCGTTGCGCTTGCGCCTGGCGCATGGCCTGGTCGGCACTGAGGCTGCCGTCGAGCACGCCGTCGCGCAGTTGCCGCATGCGCTGCAGGCTCAGGCCGGAGGCGCGGGCGTATTTGTCGTTCTGGGCCAGAAAGAAGCCGATCAGCGCTTGCGGCAGGCGCGCATCGTCGGCGATGTCGCGACGGCCGTATTCGTAGATTTTCGCCTGCTTCCACGGGTCGAAGCCGCGGGTGCCGAAGCTGTCGTACTGGCTCAGGAAAATCTGCGTGGTCGGAACCACGATGCGGGTTTCGCCTGGCGTCGTGGGAATGCGCCAGACCGCGACGGTGTGGTTCGCCGTCGGCCAGAACAGGCCGACATTGCGCACGCCACCGCGGCGGGCGAGGAAGGCGTACAGCGCGGACAGCTCGTCGCATTCGGCGGTGGCGGTGATGCCGGTCGGGGTCGCGCTGCGCCGGGCGCGCCATTGGGCCCAGATCGCGTCCGAATTGGGTTCGCGATCGGTGATCGCCCAATGCAGGTTCCAGTAACCGCCGTCGCGAGTGGCTTCGAACAGCAGGCGCAGATAGGCGTAGTCGGCGTAGGGCAGTTGTGCGGCACTCAAGCTCTGGGCGGCGCGCAGGGCGTCGTAGTCGGCGCGCACGGCGGGGCTGGATTGCGATGCCGCGGCCTGCGTACGCAAGCGGGCGACCAAACCGGCGACGGTGTTCGGTTCGGTCGGTGTGCTTGTGTTCGATGCGGTGCGTTGCGCCGGCGGCGTCGCTGCTGCGACGAACGACACGGCCGACAGGATCAATCCGCCGAAGAGCAGGCGAATGCCGGACGCGATGACTTGCATCGCTGCGGTGCCGCGTCGGGGGTGGTCTCGCATGGGTTCGGTCCTTCGAACGGTTTTGTCGGGCTGATACGGTTTCGTATTCGTTGGATCGTATTCGTTTGATGCGCACACGGCCGCATGGTGCTTGGCTCATCTCGTGCCGCTATCCCGCGAAGGCGTGGCCCCTGGGGCTCGGTCGCGACGTGGCTCTGAAGTCTCCGGATCCCCGCCTTCGCGGGGATGACGGCTAGGTAGCGTCGCGAGGGCGTTCAGGCGCGCGGCGATGACCGGGCCGCCTGGTCGGGCGTTCTGTGGGCCGAGGCGAGCCGGAGGGTTCTGCCCGCATCGGCATCGGCGCCACGGCCCGCTATCCTCGCTCGAAGTCGGAAATTTCCTCGTCGGCCAGCAACTGCCGCAACTGCGACGCCGAGGCGCGTTTCATCGGCTTCTCGTCGACGTTCGACAACGGCGCCTGGCGCAGCACGTCGAGCGGCAGCACGGTCAGGTCGAAGGTCAGGTCCTCGGCACCGAACACCCACACCGGGAAGTCTTCGCTGCGTTCGCGGTCCAGGCGCAGGCGGCGTTCGCGGGCTTCGGCCGGGATCAGATGGTGATCCAGGAACATCGACACGGCCTCGGCATCGTCGCTGTACAGGTGCAGGGCGACCGGGCTGCGTGCGTCGGCGGTGCCGTCCAGCACCGGGCCGACCAGGCGCGGCTCGAATTCGGCGAAGAATTCCAGCGCGCGGAGCGCGGCCTCGCGGCGTTGGCGCAGGCCGTTGAGGTTGTCGCGCTGGAACAGGCGCTGATACTCGCGCAAGGCGTCCTCGATCTCGCGGTTACGCGGCAGCGAAGCGTCGTCGAAGATGCCCAGGCGTTCGGCGGCCTTGAGCTTGGCCTGGTGGTAGTCGCGGATGCCGCTCTCGGCGATCAGGCGGGCCGCTTCGTGGGCGAGGCGATGGCGACGCTCGCGAATGCGGGTCTGCGCATGCTGATGTGCGTGCTGTCGGGCCTGGTGCATCTCGACCTCCGGGCTGGCACGTCACGGCGAGGGCGCTCGCCGCGGCCGGGTAGGGCTGGCATGACCAAACCTAGCACGTTCGTCGGTCAGGGCAATGTCCATGCGGCTCGCCGTCGCCGCGGCAGGGCGCGAGGCGCCTGATTCAGCAAGATACGACCTGGCAAACGCGACCGGGCAAGACGCCAGGCCTGGCGCGGACGATCCGAGCCGCACGCTGGCGCAAAGAAAAGGCCGCACGCGCTGCGTGCGGCCTTGGCCGGGGCCTTGCCTGGGACAGGCGATCAGAAGATGTCGTAGGACTCTTCCGACGGCGCCGATTCTTCGTTGCCGTAATCGGTATAGGTTTGCATGCGCTCGAGGTCTTCGGCCTTGACCCACTCGATCACGCCGCCGGCGCCGTCGGGAATCAGTGCGCCGTTGCCGGCGACGGAGACCTTGACCATGCCCTGCGGCGGTTCGTTGACGGCGAGCGGCTGATCCTTCAGCGCCACCCGCATGTAGTCGATCCAGATCGGCAGGGCGGCCTTACCGCCGTATTCGCGGTAACCCAGCGACTTGTAGTTGTCGCGGCCGACCCAGACCGTGGTGACGTAAGGGCCGCCGAAGCCGGAGAACCAGGCGTCGCGGTGGTCGTTGGTCGAACCGGTCTTGCCGCCGACGTCTTCGCGGCCGAGCACCTTGGCCGCGGTGCCGGTGCCGCGCTTGACCACGTCGCGCAGCATCGAAACGATCTGGTAGGCGATGCGGTCGTCGATCGCGCGCGGCGCCAGGTTCATGCTCGCCTTCTCGGCCGCAGTCAGTTCCTTCTTCGGCGCGGCCGGCTTGTCCTCGGCCTTCTTGGCCTTCGGATCGGGCTTCTTCGGGTCGGGCTTGACCGTGTCGGTGCTGCCGCCGGCCGGGCCCAGGTCGAAACCGTCGACCACCGTGCTGACCGGCACCGCGACCGAGGTGCCGCCGCGGCCGCCGCATTCGGGGCAGGCGGTGGCCGGCTTTTCCTTGAACACCACGGCGCCGGCGCGATCCTTGACCTCGTCGATGAACCACGGGGTGATGCGGAAACCGCCGTTGGCGAACACCGAATAGCCTCGTGCGACCGACAGCGGCGTCAGCGAGGCGGTGCCGAGCGACATCGACAGGTTGGGCGGCAACTGCTCCGGATCGAAGCCGAAGTGGCTGATGTACTTGCGGGCGAAGTCGACGCCCATGGCGTCGAGCAGGCGCACCGAGACCAGGTTGCGCGACTGCACCATCGCTTCGCGCACGCGCATCGGGCCGGCGAAATTGCCGCCGTCGTTCTGCGGGCGCCACAGGTGGCCGCGGCGGTCCTTGAACACCACCGGGGCGTCGAGGACGATCGAGGCCGGGTTGTAGCCGCGCTCGAATGCCGCCGCATACACGAACGGCTTGAAGCTCGAGCCGGGCTGGCGGCGCGCCTGGGTGGCGCGATTGAACTTGGCGCCGGCGAAGCTGTAGCCACCGGAGAGCGCGCGCAAGGCGCCGTTGCTCGGCTCCAGCGACACCAGCGCGGCCTGCGCCTGCGGCAGTTGGTCGAGGCGGTAGCTGACCACCGGCGGCTTGGCCGGCGCGGCGGGTACGACCGGTGCGGCCGCCGCGGTGCCGGTTTGAGCGGCGGGAGCGACTACCGGTTCGGTCACGGTCTCGGTGCGCTGGATGCGCACCACGTCGCCGCGCTTGACCAGGCTGCCGGGGCTGCGGCCGCCGAAGCCCTGCTTCTCGGTGAGGGTCAGCTCGGTGCCGTCGCCGAGCACGACGTTGGCCTGGCCGCCGCTGCTGCCGAGCACGACTGCCGGCAACAGATTGGCCTGGGCCGGGATGCCGCGCAGGCGCTGGCGCGCGGTCGCGGCGTCCTCGCCGGCGGCGAGGTCGAAGTGCTGCTCGACCCCGTGCCAGCCATGGCGGCGGTCGTAGACCGACAGCCCGTCGCGCACGGCCTTGTCGGCGGCGACCTGCAAAGTCGGGTCGATGGTGGTGGTGACGTGATAGCCCTTGGTCAGCGCCTCGGCGCCGTAGCGGGCGATCATTTCCTGGCGCACCATCTCGGCCACGTAGGGCGCGTAGACCTCGACCGGGCGCTCGTGCGGGCTGGCGTGCATCGGCACGGCCTTGGCCTGCGCGGCTTCGTCGGCGCTGATGAAGCGCTGCTCGGCCATGCGGTCGAGGATGTAGTCGCGGCGCAGCTTGGCGCGGTCGGGATTGCTGAGCGGGTTGCCGCTGGACGGGAACTTCGGGATGCCGGCCAGCGAGGCCATCTCGTCGAGCGAGAGCTCGCTCATCTTCTTGCCGTAGTAGAACTCGGCGGCGGCGCCGACGCCGTAGGCGCGGTTGCCGAAGAAGCTCTTGTTCAAGTACAGCTCGAAGATCTCGTCCTTGCTGAGCTCGCGCTCCATGCGCATGGCCAGCAGCATCTCGCCGAGCTTGCGCTTGTAGCTGTATTCCGAGCTCAGGAAGAACTGGCGCGCGACCTGCTGGGTGATGGTCGAGCCGCCCGGGACGCGCTTGTCGTCGGTGGTCGCCAGCAGCCAGATCGCCCGGCCGATGCCCTTGTAGTCGATGCCGTGGTGCTTGTAGAAGCGGGCGTCCTCGATCGCGATGAACGCCTGCTTGAGCCGCTCGGGCACGTCCTCGATGGCGATCGGGTAGCGCCGGGTCTCGCCGAACAGCGCCATCAGGCGGCCGTCGCGGGCATAGACGTACATAGGCTCCTGCAGCTCGACCGTGCGCAGGGTCTCGACGTCGGGAAGCTTGGGGACGATCAGGTAGTACAGGGTGCCGAGCGCGATGGCGCCCAGCAGGACTGCGCCGATGAACGCATAGAGCGCCCAACGCAGCCAACGGCGAATACGGGACATCGAATCGGATTCCGGAGTCGGTGGTCGTGACGGGCAAGTATAGAGGAGCGCGGATGGCGGCCCCGGTTCCGGCGCCAGCCGACCGGCGGTGGGCGACGGAACCCGCCCGGGCGAGTAGGGTGGTGGCGCGACCACGCGCCGCAGGGCGGCCGCGATGGGGGCGATTGGGGGCAATCGGCACGGAACGGGATGACGGGTAGTCGGGCTGGGGAGGGCCCGTGGTGTTGCGCCGTCTTGCACGCAGTCGACAGACTGACGGTGGGGGTCACGTGACGTTGCGGGTCAAAAAAGCACGACTGGGTTGGCAATCGTGAAAGAAGTGGTTGCCAGCCTGTGAAAAGTCCGTTATCTAAGCCGGGGCCACACGAAGTGCGCGTAAGCGCTTGTGGCATGGGGAGATAACTGTGGGACTCATCACGAAAAGCCAGCCGGCATTGGTCGGCGTGGACATCAGTTCGACGGCGGTGAAGCTGTTGCAACTCTCACGAGTCGGCAATCGCTACCGCGTTGAGCACTATGCTGTGGAACCGCTGCCGCCGAATGCGGTGGTGGAGAAGAACATCGTCGAGGTCGAGGCGGTGGGCGAGGCGATCAAACGTGCGGTCGCGAGGTCGGGGACCCGCGTCAGGCATGCCGCTGCGGCCGTCGCCGGTTCCTCGGTGATCACCCGCGTGATCGGCATGCCGAACGACCTGGAAGGGGACGAGTTGGAGTCGCAGATCGAGCTGGAGGCGGCCAACTACGTGCCGTACCCGATCGACGAGGTGAACCACGACTTCGAGGTGCTCGGCCCGATGCCCGGCAGCCCGGACATGGTCCAGGTATTGCTCGCGGCGTCACGTTCGGAGAATGTCGAGGTTCGCGCTTCGGCGCTGGAGCTCGGCGGACTGACGCCCCGCGTCATGGACGTGGAGGCGTTCGCGATCGAGAACGCCTTCGCGCTGCTGGCCGACACCTTGAGCAGCCCGCGCGACGGCCTGGTCGCCCTGGTCGACTCCGGCGCGACCATGACCACCCTCAACGTACTGCGTAACGGCCGCAGCCTGTACCACCGCGAGCAGGTCTTCGGCGGCAAGCAGCTGACCGACGAGGTCATGCGCCGCTACGGTCTGAGCTACGAGGAAGCCGGTCTGGCCAAGCGCCAGGGCGGGCTGCCCGAGAGCTACCAGGCCGAGGTGCTGGAGCCGTTCAAGGAAGCGATGGTCCAGCAGGTCAGCCGTCTGTTGCAGTTCTTCTACGCCGGCAGCGAATTCAACCGTGTCGACCAGATCGTACTGGCCGGCGGCGGCGCTTCGATCCCGCGCATCGCCGAGATGGTCGAGGAGCAACTCGGCGTCCCGACCACGGTGGCCAACCCGCTCGCGCACATGACCCTCGGACCGCGCGTCCAGGCGCATGCGCTCGCACAGGACGCCCCCGCGCTGATGATCGCCTGCGGACTGGCCCTGAGGAGCTTCGACTGATGGCACGCATCAACCTGCTCCCGTGGCGCGCCGAACGGCGCAAGGCTCGACAGAAGGAATTCGGCGCCATCCTCGGCCTGTCGGCCCTGGTCGCCGTCGCGCTTTCGGTGCTGATCGTTTTCTACTACAGCAGCGAAATCAGCGGTCAACGCAAGCGTAATGCCTTCCTCGATGCGCAGATCGTCGAGGTCGACAAGAAGATCACCGAGATCGAAGAGCTCGACAAGAAGAAGGCCAAGCTGCTCGCCCGCAAGGAAGTGATCGAAAAGCTGCAGTCCAACCGTTCGCAGATGGTCCATCTGTTCGATTCGCTGGTGCGCACCATCCCCGATGGCGCCGTGCTCACCGCGATCAAGCAGGATGCGGAAATTCTGACGCTCGAAGGCCGGGCCCAGTCCAATGCGCGCGTCAGTACCTATATGCGCACGCTGGAAACCTCCGGCTGGATGACCAAGCCCGACCTGACCATCATCGAAGCCAAGGGCAACGAGAAGGGGCTGCCGTACGAGTTCAAGCTCCAGGTCACGCTCGCTAATCCGAACGCGCCCAAGGACGAGGACGGCGACGGCATTCCGGATGCGCCGGTCGCTACGGCCGAGGCTACCGATGCGACCGCCGGAACGGCGCCAGCGGGTGCCGCGCCTGCCGCTGCAGCTACGCCGCCTGCCGCCGCGCCTGCCGGTGCCGCGCAACCGGCCGCCGCGCCGGCCAAGCCGGCTGCTGAAGCCGCTACGCCTGCTGCCGCGCCGGCCAAGCCCGCGTCGGCGCCCACCAAGACAGGAGCCGCGTCGTGAGCAGAAAGGCTTCTATGAAGAACCTCGACATCAACAACATCGGCGGTTGGCCGCGAAAGGCCCAGATCATTTTCTGCGCCCTCGTCGGCGTAGTGATCATCGGCCTGGCCTGGTGGCTGTTCGTCAGTGACAAGCGCGAAGAACTTGAGGGTCTGGAGCGTAAAGAGAGCGATCTTCGCACCACCTTCGAGACCAAGCAGGGCCGGGCCGCCAATCTGGAGCCGCTCAAGCAGCAGCTCGTGCAGATGGAGCAGCAGCTCCAGCAGATGCTGCGCCAGCTGCCGAGCAAGACCGAAATGCCCGACCTGATCGTCGACATCTCGCAGACCGCGCTCGCTACCGGCATCTCCAACGAGTTGTTCCAGCCCGGCGCCGAAGTTCCGAAGGAGTTCTACGCCGAAAAGCCGATCGCCTTGCGCATGGTGGGCACCTACCATCAGTTCGGCGCCTTCGTCAGTGGTGTGGCCTCGCTGCCGCGCGTGGTCATCATGACCATGCACGACATCTCGCTGAAGCCCAAGGGTAAAAACAGTAAGGACGCGGTCGGCGGCATCACGCCGAACAGCCCGCTGGAACTGGCCGGTACGGTCAAGACCTATCGCTATCTGGATGAAGAAGAGATGGCTGCGCAGAATCCGCCGGCCGACGGCGCGGCCGCAGCAAGCGGCAAGGACGGCAAGGCCAATGACAAGAAGGAGGAGGGCTGAGATGCGTACGCACTTCGTTCTCAATCGTTCTTTCGTCGGTGCCCTGTGCGCCGTCGCTATGGCGCTGCTCGTCAGCGGCTGCTTCCGCAGCATCTCGAGTACGCCGGGCGACGCGCCCAACCTCGAGAAGTGGGTGGCCGAGGTCAAGGCCAAGCCCGCGCCGCCGCTGGATCCGTTGCCGGTCATGCAGCAGTTCGAGACCTTCGAATACGCCGCGCAGGACCTGCGCGATCCGTTCAGCACCGCCTTCACCGACGAGGACGACGGCTCCGGCCTGCGTCCGGACAAGGTGCGGCGCAAGCAGTTGCTCGAACAGTTTCCGCTCGACGCTCTGGACATGGTCGGCACGCTCGGCCGCGGTAGCGGTACGGTGGCGCTGGTGATGGCGCCCGACAAAGTGACTTATCGTGTTCGACCCGGTGCGTACATGGGGCAGAACGACGGTCGTGTGACCGCCGTGACTGAGGAGCGCATCGACTTGGTGGAACTGGTGCCGGACGGCGCAGGCGGTTGGCTGGAACGTCCAGCTTCCGTGGCGCTCGAAGATCAATGATTAGGGGATAGCATGATGATCGTACTCAACGCCAAATCCATGCCGTCGGCTCGACGCCCCATGGCTTCCGGTCCGCGCATGGCCGGACTCGTCGTCGGCCTGCTGGCTGGCATCAGCGCCGTCCACGCGGCGCCGCCTGCGGCTGCGACCACGGCACCCGCTGTCCAGGCGCCCACGGTGCAGGTCGCGCCGACGCCGAGCAACGACCCGAGCAAGCAATTGCCGGGCACGATCTCGGTGGCCAACATCGACTTCAAGCGCGGCGACGGCGGCTCCGGCAAGCTGATCGTGCGTTTCAACGGCGACGGTGCACTGCCGGACCTGCGTAACCAGGGCTCCGAAGTCCTGGTCAACGTCGGCAATGCGCAACTCCCCGCTTCGTTGCAGCGTCCGCTCAACGTCAGCGATTTTGCCACGCCGGTACAGCGCGTCGAAGCGCGCACCAGCGGCACCGGGACCCAGTTGGTGCTCAACACCAGCGGCGCCTACGACACCATGGCCTACCAGACCGGTCGCGAATATATCGTCGAGGTCGTGCCGCGCACGGCGGCGGTGGGCAATCGCGCGGTCGGTGCGGCCGGCGCCAAGTCGGCGGCGAGCGCAGCGGGCAGCACCACGGGCTCCACTCAGCCCGGCGTGGTTCGTTCCTACTCCGGTCGTCCGGTGACCTTCAACTTCCAGGACGTGCCGGTACGCACCGTGCTGCAGTTGGTCGCCGAAGAGTCCAACCTCAACATCGTCGCAGCCGATACCGTGCAGGGTAACGTCACCCTGCGCCTGGTCAATGTGCCGTGGGACCAGGCGCTCGACATCGTCCTGCAGGCCAAGGGCCTGGACAAGCGCCGCAGCGGCAACGTGGTGTGGGTCGCTCCGCAGGCCGAGGTCGCCAAGTACGAGCAGGACCGCGAAGACGCGCGCATCGCTCTCGATAACCGCGTCGACCTGACCACCGAATACATCCAGATCAACTACCACAACGCCGCGCAGATTTATAAGGCGTTGACCGAGGCCAAGGGCATCGGCGGCAGTGGCGGCGGCAGTGGTGGCGGGGAAAGCGGCGGCACGCAGGAGAACGGTTTCCTCTCGCCGCGCGGCCGCCTCGTCGCCGACGAGCGCACCAATACCTTGATGATCAGCGACATTCCGAAGAAAGTCGTGCAGATGAAGGAACTGATCCGGGTCATCGACCGTCCGGTCGACCAGGTCCTGATCGAGGCCCGCATCGTCATCGCCACCGAAAGCTTCGCCCGCGACCTCGGCGCGCGTTTCGGCGTCTCCGGCCAGAAGGGCGACGTGATCACCAGCGGTACGCTGGAGAGCATCAACAACTACCGCAACACCGCAGCCCAAAACAGCTTGATCGAAGGCAAGGCCGCGGCACTGACCCGCGACGGTAACGACGCACAGGCCCGCGGCGATGCCGCCGGCGCCACCGCGCTGTTCAACCAGGCCCGTTCGTTGCTGCAGACCCTGACCAACCCGGCCTTCCTTTTCCCGGCCAGCCTCAACAGCAATGTTGGCATCGCCAATCCGGCCGGTGCGCTCGCCTTCACGATCCTCGGCAAGTGGGTCAACCTGGACATGGAGTTCAGCGCGATGCAGACCGAAGGTCGCGGCGAAGTGGTTTCCAACCCGCGTGTGGTCACCAGCAACCAGCGCGAAGCGGTGATCAGCCAGGGCCAGGAAGTCGGCTACGTGACGATCTCGCCGCAGCAGGGCGGCAACAGCATCCCGATCCCGAACGTCCAGTTCAAGGACGTGCTGATGGAGATGAAGGTCAACCCGACCATCACCAACGACGGTCGCGTCTTCCTCAACATGAACGTGAAGAAGGACGAGATCGAGGGCTTCGTCGATACCTCGATCGGTCAGGTGCCGCAGATCAACAAGCGCAACATCAACACCGCGGTGCTGGTCGAAGACGGTCAGACCGTCGTGATCGGCGGCGTCTACGAGTTCCGCGATCGCACCGACCTGTCCAAGGTGCCGTTCCTGGCCGACATTCCCTTCCTCGGCAATCTGTTCAAGAAGAAGAGCCGCAGCAAGGAAAAGGCCGAGCTGCTGATCTTCGTCACCCCCAAGGTGATGAAGGTGACCCAGCGCTGATCCACGGCGTCGAGCGTCCGACCCGAGGACGGGCGGACAGATCAGTCGCATCGCAAAGAGGGCCTTCGGGCCCTCTTTGCATTTCTGCTCGCGGTTCGCACAAGCTGAATGACGGTCGGGACCGCAACCCGGCCGCGGTCGCCTTCGAACCGTCGCGCGAGGATCGCCGCAGCCGGCTTTAAACGGCGGCAATCAAGCACTTGCGTCGTACATCGCGTGGATTCGACGCGGCCAAACCGCGTTCGCGGCTGCTGCGGTTTCGAACCCTTAATCGCGCTTTTTGAACCCCGATGGCGAACTTCGGTCAAAATCGGCCTGATCTCGCCTTCGATCGTCATTGGATACCGGATGGACAGCAGCCTCGATCGCACCCGTGACACCGTTCCCGCGCAGGCCGGCGCCGAGACCGCGCGCCTGCACGATGCCTTCCGCGCCCTGCGCGATGCGCTCGCGCTGGAGATCGTCGGTCAGGCCGAACTGATCGAACGGCTGTTGATCGCCTTGCTCGCCGACGGCCATCTGCTGGTCGAGGGCGCGCCGGGTCTGGCCAAGACCAGTGCGGTGCGTGCCCTGGCCTCACGCCTGGAAGCCGATTTCGCCCGCGTCCAGTTCACGCCCGACCTGCTGCCGGCCGATTTGACCGGCACCGAAGTCTGGCGCCCGCAGGAGGGCAGGTTCGAGTTCCAGGCCGGGCCGATCTTCCACCCGATCCTGCTTGCCGACGAAATCAACCGCGCGCCGGCCAAAGTCCAGTCGGCGCTGCTCGAGGCCATGGGCGAGCGCCAGGTCACGGTCGGCCGTGCGACCTATGCCTTGCCGCCGTTGTTCCTGGTCATGGCGACGCAGAACCCGATCGAGCAGGAGGGCACCTTCCCCTTGCCGGAAGCGCAGCTCGACCGCTTCCTGATGCATGTGCGCATCGGCTATCCGGAAGCCGCCGCGGAAACCGAGATCCTGCGCCTGGCCCGCGAACGCGCCCGCCAGACCTTGCAAACCGCGACCACGCCGGTCGAGAAGATGCCGCAGGCCGACGTGTTCGCCGCGCGCGCGGCCGTGCTCGACCTGCATGTGGCGCCGGCGGTCGAGCGTTACCTGATCGAAATCGTGCTGGCTTCGCGCGACGCCGCGCGCTACGACGCGGCGCTGGCGCGACGCATCGCCTGGGGCGCCAGCCCGCGCGGTTCGATCGCGCTGGAGCGTTGCGCCCGCGCGCATGCCTGGCTCGCAGGCCGCGATTTCGTCACCCCCGACGACGTGCGTGCGATCGCTCCGGAAGTGCTGCGTCACCGCATCCTGCCGAGCTACGAGGCCACCGCCGAAGGCTGGGACGGCGACCGCCTGCTCGGGGAATTGCTCAAGAAGGTGCCGTTGCCTTGAGCGCCGCGATGCGCGAATCGGGATCCGGGATTCGTAACGGCGACATGCGCGCAAGCGGAATGGGCCGATGAGCGAAGGCATCGTTCCGGGGCTGGCGGAACTGGTCGCGCTGCGCGCGGCGGTCAGCGGGCGCCGCAGCGCGCGCCTGGGCCGTCACGGCGTCAGCGGGCAGGCCTTGTCGCCGTTGCGCGGGCGCGGCATGGAATATGCGGAGTCGCGAGAGTATTCGCACGGCGACGATGCACGTCATATCGATTGGCGCCTGACCGCGCGTACCGGCCGCGCGCATACCAAATTGTTCCAGGCCGAGCGCGAGCGCTTGACCTTGATCGTCGCCGACACCGCGCCTTCGCTGTATTTCGGTACCCGCGTACGCTTCAAGTCGGTGCAGGCGGCGCGCGCGGGTGCGGTCGCGGCATGGGCCGCGGCGCGCGACGGCGACCGCATCGCCGCGCTGCGCGGCAGTCTGCGCGAACCGCCGGTGACGCCGGCTTCGGGCCCGCGCGGCGCCTTGCGCGTGCTCGATGCGATGGTGCGCTGGTATGCGCAGCCGCCGGCCGACGATGCCGGCCTCGAGGTCGCGCTCGATCACGCCGCGCGCTTGTTGCGGCCGGGTTCGCGCTTGATCGTCCTCGCCGACCCGGCCAGCATCGCGGCCTTGCCGCAGCGCCGCTGGCCGGTGCTCGCCCAACATCATGAAGTGATCGTGCTGCTGCTGACCGATCCGATCGAAACCGAGCCGCCGCAGACGGCGTTGCCGTTCAGCCGCGATGGCCAGCGGGTCGAACTCGATCTCGGCATCGATGCGCAACGCAAGCGTTGGCACGATCAGTTCGTCGCGCCGGTACAGGTCGCGCTGGAGAAACTGCCGGCGCGCGGCGTGCGCGTGCAGGCCTTGTCGACCGAGGCGCCGAGCGAATCGTGGTTGCCGCTGTTGGGCCGTTCGCGGCCGTTGGTGGCGTGATGGATGCGACCTTGCCGCTGCGCGATGTCCACCAACCGGATGCGCCGTCCCTGTGGCCGCTGGCGCCGGGCTGGTGGATGCTGATCGCCGTGGTCGCGATCGTCGCGCTGTCGGTATATCTCTGGCAGCGTCGCCGGCAACGGCGGCGGCGCGACATCGCGCGGGTCTTCGATCAGGCACTCGAAGCCGTCGCCACGCCAGCGGCCGAAGTCGCGGCGATGTCGGAGCTGTTGCGTCGCGCCGCGCGTCGCCACGATCGCGAGGCCGATCGCCTGCAGGGCGAGCAGTGGCTGGAGTTCCTCGATCGCGGCAGCAAGCGCAGCGACTTCGTCGACGGCCCCGGGCGCCTGTTGCTCGACGGCGGCTATCGGCGCGAGGCCGATGCGGCCCAGGTCGCGGCCTTGCGCGAACTCGCCAGGCGACGCTTCCTGCGCTGGATGGGGGCGCGTTGATGTCCTTGCTCAGCGATTGGCGCGAGTTGTTCGCCTGGCCCTGGTGGCTGTTGGCCTTGCCGTTGCCTTTGTTTGCGCGTTGGCTGTTGCCGGCCGCGCGCGATGCTTCGGCCGCACTCAAGGTGCCGTTCGGCGAGCGCCTGGATGCGATCGCCGCCGTCGGCGGACGCAGCCTGCGCGGCGGCAGTGCGGGTTGGCTGCTGTGGCTGGCCTGGGCCTTGTTGTGCATCGCCGCGGCGCGCCCGCAGCAGCTCGGCGAAGCGGTGCAGCCGCCGCAGGCCGGTCGCGACATGATGCTCGCCCTCGACCTGTCGGGCAGCATGAGTGAGCCGGACATGGCCCTGAACGATGCGCCGGTGGACCGCCTCACCGCCGCCAAGGCGGTACTCGCCGACTTTCTCGATCGCCGCGTCGGCGATCGCATCGGCCTGATCGTGTTCGGTCGCCGAGCTTACGTGCTTACGCCTTTGACCCTGGACCGCGACACCGTGCGCGACCAGCTCAAGGACAGTGTGGTCGGCCTGGCCGGGCAGGAAACCGCGATCGGCGACGCGGTCGGCCTGGCGGTCAAGCGTCTGCGCGAGCAGCCTTCCGGCCAGCGCGTACTGATCCTGCTGACCGACGGCGTCAATACCGCCGGTGCGCTCGATCCGAACAAGGCCGCCGAGCTCGCGCGCGATCATCAAGTGCGCATCCACACCATCGCCTTCGGCGGCGACGGTTCCTTGTCTCTGTTCGGTTTCAAGATCGCGGTGCCGGGCGGCGATCCGCTCGACGAAACCTCGTTGCGCGCCATCGCCCAGACCACCGGCGGGCGTTTCTTCCGCGCCCGCGACACCGCCGAGTTGGCCGGCATCTACGCCGAGATCGACCGCATCGAACCGGTGCAGCGCCCCGGCAAAGCGGTGCGGCCACGCATCGAACGCTATGTCTGGCCGTTGGCGGCCGCGTTCGCCCTGGCCCTGTTGGCCTTCGCGTGGCCGCGACGGAGGCTGGCATGAACCCGTCGCTGTGGCTGCAGAATCTGGCGCCCTTGCAGTTCTTGCGTCCGCATTGGCTGTGGGCCTTGCTGGCGCTGCCGTTGTTGGCGTGGGTGTGGCGCCGTCGCCGCAATCGCAGCAGCGTGTGGCGCAGCGCGGTCGATCCGCATCTGCTGCCGCATCTGCTCGACGGCCGCGACGGCCGTCGTTCGCGTTTCGCCGCGGCGACGGCGTTGTTCGCCTATGCGCTGGCGGTGCTGGCCCTGAGCGGGCCGAGCTGGCGCCAGAGCGAGCAACCCTTGTGGCAGGGCAGCACGCCCTTGGTGATCGCGCTGGACCTGTCGAGCCGGACCCTGGCCGGCGACCTGCCGCCGACGCGGCTGGCGCAGGCGCGAGCCAAGCTCGCGACTCTGTTGAAGCTGCGCGATGGCGGACAGGTCGGCTTGGTCGTATACGCCGACGATGCCTATACGGTGGCACCGCTGACCGACGACGCGCGCAACGTCGCGGTGTTCCTGGATGCGCTGTCGCCCGATGTCATGCCGGGCGACGGCCAGCGTAGCGACCGTGCCGTCGAATGGTCCGCGCGCCTGCTCGCCCAGGCCGGTTTCGAACGTGGCGAAATCGTGTTGATGACCGATCGCGCCGACGCGGCCGCGCGCCGCGCCGCGGCGCAGGCCGCCGATCGCGGTTATCGCGTCTCGGTACTGGGCCTGGGCGGCGAAACCGCGACCCCGTTCCAGCGTCCCGACGGCAGCATCGTCAACGTCAAGCTGGATGCCGATTCGCTGCGCGCACTCGCCGCCGACGGCGAGGGTCGTTACGCGAGCATCGGCCGCGGCGATGAAGACTTGCAGACGCTGCGGTTGCTGGCGCCGGAGGTGACCGAGGCCGGCAGCGCGCGCGGCGAGAAGAGCCTGGCCCGCGAAGACAACGGCTATTGGCTGTTGCCGCTGTTGATGCTGCTGGCCTTGTTCGCGTTCCGCCGTCGCAGCGGCGTGGCCTCGGTCGTGCTGGTCTGCCTGTGCTGGCCGGCGATGCAGCCGGCGCAAGCGCAGGGCCTGTGGCAGCGCCCGGACCAGGCCGCGCACGAACGCATGCGCGAAGGCACCCAGGCCTATCGCAAGGGCGAGTTCGAGCGTGCCGGCGAGCTCTATCAGCGCGCGCAAGGCGCCGATGCGCAGTACAACCTCGGCAACGCGCTGGCGCGCCAGGGGCGTTATCCGGACGCCATCGCGGCCTACGATCGCGCGCTCAAGCTGCAGCCCGACATGGCCGACGCCCTGGCCAACAAGCGCGCAGTCGCAGCGGCGATGAAGCGCCCGCCGCCGCCGAAGGGCGGCGGCGACGGCAAAAACTCGAAATCGCAAGACGGCAAGAACGGCCAGAACGACAGCCAAGGCCAGGATTCGCAGAAGGGGGGGCAGCAGGGCGGGCAACCGCAGCAGTCGCCGGCGTCGCCGAAGCCCGTGCCGCCCAAGCCCTCGCAGGACTCCGGCGACCCCGCCCAATCCCAGCCGAAGCCCGGTGGCGAATCCAAGCCGTCCGACCGCGAAGCCCAGCGCAAGGCCGATGCGGCCCAGCGCGAACGCATGCAACGCGAACTCGCGCGCCAGGGCAAGGACCCTGCGCAACAGCCCGCCGCCGGGCGCAAGCCCGGGCAGGAAACACCGGCCGAGCGCGAACGCCGGCTCGCCAACGAAGCCTGGCTCAAGCGCGTCCCCGACGATCCGGGCGGCCTGCTGCGCGAGAAGTTCAAGATCGAATACGAGCGGCGCCAGATGGAAGCGCTGCGAGGGGATTGAAACCGATGTCGCGATGGATGGGCCAACTTGGGTTGTGGTTGTTGCTGGCGACGCTCAGCACGGGCGCGTTCGCGCAAACGCGCGCCTGGCTCGACCGCGAGCGCATCAATGCCGGCGAAACGGTGACCTTGAACGTCGAGACCACCGGCTCGCTCGGCAACAGTCCCGACTTCGCTCCGCTGCGCAGCGATTTCGTGTTGAGCGCCAGCCGCAGCAACAGCGAGATGGTGCCGGGCAAGAACGGCCTGGCCGTGCGCAGCCAATTCTCGGTGCTGCTGCAGCCGCGCCGCAGCGGCCGCATCGCGATTGCGGCGCTGCAAGTCGGCAGCGAGCGCACCCAGCCCCTGGAGTTGGAAGTGCTGGGCGAACCGGCCAGCGCGCCGCAGGGCGCGGGCGGCGACGTCTTCATCGAGAGCGAGGCCGACGACCTCAGCCCCTACGTGCAACAGGCAGTGGGCTGGGTGGTGCGCCTGTACGCGGCGGTGCCCTTGCTGGCCGGCAAGATCGACCAGCCGGTGCCGGAGGGCGCGTCGTTGATGCGGGTCGGCGACGACGCGCAGTACAGCCGCGATATCGCCGGACGCCGCTACACCGTGGTCGAACGGCGTTTCCTGCTGGTGCCCGAACGCAGCGGCGCGCTCAGCGTGCCGGCGGCGCTGTTCGAGGGGCGCAGCGCGCCGAGCTTCATCGACCAGATCATGGGCGGCAGCGGCGACGAACTGCGCGCGCGCGCCCGGCCGCGCAATCTGAACGTGCAGGCGCTGCCGGCCGACGCGCCGCAGCCGTGGCTGCCCTTGCACGACCTGAACCTGCGTTATCGCTCCACGCCGCAGGAACTGCGAGTCGGCAGCGCGGCGACCCTGGTGGTCGAGGCGACGGTCGACGGCGCCAACGCGGCGCAGTTGCCCGGGCTGGAACTGCCGCCGATCGACGGCGTGCAAGTGTTTCCCGAGCCGGTCCAGGCCGACGACGGTTTCGCCGACGGCCGCCCTCGGGTGAAGCTGACGCGCAAGTTCTCGCTGGTGCCCTCGCGCACCGGCCCGACCCGGCTCGACGGCCTGCGCATGGAGTGGTGGGACGTCGCCACCGGCAAGCCGCGCAGCAGCGCGCTGCCGCCGCTGTCGTGGACGATCGCGGCGGCGGGCGGTGCGGCCGCCGCGGCTCCTGCGGCTGCGGGTGCCGCAGGGGCGGCCACGACCCTCGCCGATGCCTTGCCGGCCGGTGCGGCGGGAGCGGCTGTCGGCGCCGCGCCCGCGGGCGGCATCTCCAGCGCTTGGGCCTTGGCGGCGCTGCTGTTCGCGGCGCTGTGGTTGGCGACCTTGGTCTGGGCCTTGCATCTGCGCAGCCATCCGGCCAGCTTGCTGCCGAAACCGGGCGCCGAGGCCACTGCGGAGGCCAGCGTTGCGGTGAAACGCGTGCCGGTCAACGTGCCGGCTTTGCGCCAGATGATCGATCTGGCCGATTTCGACCACATCGCGACCGTGCTGCGTTCGCTGGCGCATCCGCCGGCGGCCGACGACGACGAACTGGTCGAGCGCCTGGCCGATCCGGCCCAGCGCGAGGCGGTACAGGCCCTGCGCCGCGCGCGCTGGGGCGGGGGCGACGGCGTCGCCGCGCGTGCGCAACTGCGTCAGGCCTTCGCCCAGGGGCCGTCGTGGCACGAGGCGGAGCAGACGGCAGCGTCACCGTTGCCGCCGCTGTATCCCCCGCGCAAGCCGTCCTGAGCGAGCCCTGCTTGAGCGAGGCATGTTCGAGCGAGCCATGCTCGAACGAGCCCTCCTAAGCCGGCCGGCGCCCTGAGCGGGCGCCGCGATCGCCGCTCCGCCCGCCGACGCGTGCTCCGCCGGCCTCGGCCGGTATGGCTGCGACGCAGCGAGGCCGCCGCAAGCCCCTGGTGTATCCTGCCCGCTGTTTGGGCCAGGCCGGATTCATGAGCGAAAACCTTAACGCGCGCAAGCCGCTGCCGTTGCATTGGAAGATGGCGATCGGCTTCCTCGCGGGCCTCGTCCTCGGCCTGATCGTCTACGCCGCCGGCATCGGCAGCGTCACCTACGCGCAACTGGCCGGCCAGGTCTGTCCGGCCACCACGGCCGGCGCCGACATCGCCTGGCAGTGCCGCCCGCTGCTCAAGCTGCTCACCGAAACCGTCACCGGCCCGGCCGGCGAAATCTTCCTGCGCCTGATCTTCATGTTGGTGATCCCGCTGCTGTTCTCGGCGCTGGTCATGGGCGTGAGCGAGATGGGCGACATCCGTTCGTTCGGCCGTGTGGGTTGGCGCACGCTCGGCCTGACCGTACTGATGTCGGCGCTGGCGGTGATCCTCGGCCTGGTCATGGTCAACCTGTTTCAGCCCGGCGCCGGCGTCGACCCGGCCCAGGCCCAGTTGTTGATGAGCGAGAACGCCGAGCGCGCGCAGAGCATCGTCCAGGGCAGCGCCAATGCGCCCAAGGGCATTCAGATGCTGGTCTCGATCGTGCCCAGCAACGTCATCCAGGCCGCCGCCGACGACGCCATCCTCGCGGTGATGTTCTTCGCCCTGATGATCGGCGTGGGCATGGTGCTGACCCGCTCCAAGGCCGTGGACACTCTGCGCGAAGGCATCCAGGGCCTGTTCGACATCTCCATGACCCTGATCGGCCTGGTCATCAAGCTGGCGCCGTACGCGGTGTTCTGTTTCATGTTCAACCTGGCTTCGGCGTTCGGCTGGGACCTGTTGTTCAAGCTCGCCAAGTACGTCGCGGTGGTGGTCGCTGCGCTCGCCATCCATCTGTTCGTGGTCTATTCGCTGGCCCTGAAGTTCATCGGCGGCCGCTCGCCGATGGAGTTCTTCAAGGGCGTACAGGAAGCGATGGTGCTGGCATTCTCGACCGCGTCGAGCAACGCCACCCTGCCGACTGCGTTGCGCGTGGCCGAAGACGAGCTGCACTTGCCGCGTCGGGTGTCGCGCTTCGTGTTGACCGTCGGCGCGACCGCCAACCAGAACGGCACCGCCTTGTTCGAAGGCGTCACGGTGATCTTCCTGGCCCAGTTCTTCGGCGTCGACCTGAGCCTGGGCCAGCAGGTGATGGTGATGCTGGTGTGCATCCTGGGCGGCATCGGCACCGCCGGCGTGCCCTCGGGCTCGCTGCCGGTGGTGGCGATGATCTGCGCCATGGTCGGCGTGCCGGCCGAGGGTATCGGCCTGATCCTCGGCGTCAATCACTTCCTCGACATGTGCCGGACCACGCTCAACGTCACCGGCGACATCGCCATCGCGGCGATGGTGTCGCGCGGCGTCGCCGATCCGCCGGCCGAAAGCCTGGCGGACTGAGGCCGCTGCCCGAGCGCACGAAAACCCGCCTGAACGGCGGGTTTTTCGTTTGCGCAAGGGCTTGCGCGACCGTCGGCACGATCGGCCCTGCGGGCTTCGTGGCCTAGCGCACCGATCGCTTGTGGCGAGCGTGCCGATCCTGCCCTCAGAGCAGGCCCAGCGCGGTTTTCCGCGCATTTGCAAGCCCGGCGTGCGGCTTTCGGCCAGTGGTTCGGGGCGACACGGCGGCGCCGGGATGGGACAATGGCGGCTCTTCGCCGGTCCCGTCGGGAGCGGCTTCCAAGCCCCCAGCATGCAGACTCCCATGACGACGCACAGCCGCCGCGACCTTGCCAACGCCATTCGTTTCCTCGCCATCGACGCGGTGCAGGCCGCCAACTCCGGTCATCCGGGCATGCCGATGGGCATGGCCGACATCGCCGAGGTGCTCTGGAACGACTACCTGACCCACAACCCGAACAATCCGAAGTGGTTCAACCGCGACCGCTTCATCTTGTCCAATGGTCACGGTTCGATGCTGCAGTACGCACTGCTGCACCTGTCCGGCTACGACCTGTCGATCGAAGACCTCAAGCGCTTCCGCCAGCTCGAGTCCAAGACCCCCGGCCACCCGGAAAACTTCATGACTCCGGGCGTGGAGACCACCACCGGTCCGCTCGGCCAGGGCCTGGCCAACGCGGTCGGCATGGCGCTCGGCGAGAAGCTGCTCGCACAGCGTTTCAACCGCCCCGAGCTGAGCATCGTCGATCACCGCACCTGGGTGTTCATGGGCGACGGCTGCCTGATGGAAGGCATCTCGCACGAAGCCGCCTCGCTCGCCGGCACCTGGGGCCTGGGCAAGCTGGTCGCGTTCTGGGATGACAACAAGATCTCCATCGACGGCAACACCGACGGCTGGTTCACCGACGACACCCCGGCCCGCTTCGAGGCCTACGGTTGGCGCGTGATCCGCAACGTCAACGGTCACGACGCGGTCGAGATCAAGACCGCCATCGACACCGCGCTCAAGCACGACGACAAGCCGACCCTGATCTGCTGCCGCACCACCATCGGCTTCGGCTCGCCGGCCAAGGCCGGCAAGGAATCCTCGCACGGCGCGCCGCTGGGCAAGGACGAGATTGCCGCGACCCGCGCCGCGCTGGAATGGCCGTACGGCGACTTCGAGATTCCCGAAAGCATCTACGACGGCTGGCGTTCGCGCAGCACCGGCCTGGTCCGCGAGGACCAGTGGAATCGTCTGTTCGACGCCTATGCCGCGCGTTATCCCGACGAGGCCGCCGAGCTGACCCGCCGTTCGCACGGCGAGCTGCCCGACGACTTCCTCGCCCAGGCCAACGCCTACATCGCTAAACTGCAGGCCGACGGCCCGACCATCGCCTCGCGCAAGGCCTCGCAGATGGCGATCGAGACCTTCGCGCCGCTGCTGCCGGAACTGATCGGCGGTTCCGCCGACCTGGCGCATTCCAACCTGACCCTGTGGAAGGGCAGCAAGTCGGTCGCGACCGACGACCCCAACGCCAACTACATCTATTACGGCGTGCGCGAATTCGCGATGACCGCGATCAGCAACGGTCTGCAGTTGCACGGCGGTTTCATCCCCTACGACGCCACCTTCCTGGTGTTCAGCGACTACGCCCGCAACGCCGTGCGCATGAGCGCGCTGATGGGCGCGCACGCGATCCACGTCTACACCCACGATTCGATCGGTCTCGGCGAAGACGGCCCGACCCACCAGCCGGTCGAGCATCTGGCTTCGCTGCGCTACATCCCCGACAACGACGTCTGGCGTCCCTGCGACGCGGTCGAGTCGGCGGTGTCGTGGCGCGCGGCGATCGAGCGCAAGGACGGCCCGAGCTGCCTGATCTTCTCGCGTCAGAACCTGATGCATCAGCCGCGCAACGACGAGCAGGTCAAGCAGATCGCGCTCGGCGGCTACGTGCTGCGCGACAGCGACGGCACCCCGGACGCGATCCTGATCGCGACCGGTTCCGAAGTCGGCCTCGCCACCCAGGCTGCCGACGTGCTTAGCGCCGAAGGCCTCAAGGTGCGCGTGGTGTCGATGCCGTCGAGCGACGTGTTCGACCGCCAGCCCTTCGAGTACCGTGAGTCGGTGCTGCCCAATGCGGTGCGCAAGCGCGTTGCGATCGAGGCCGGCGTCACCGGCTTCTGGCGCAAGTATGTCGGCCTGGACGGCGACGTGATCGGCATCGACGGCTTCGGTGCCTCGGCCCCGGCCGAGGCCCTGTTCCCGCACTTCGGCTTCACCGTCGAGCGCGTGGTGTCGGCGGTCAAGAACCTGGCCTGACCGGTCCCGGCAGGCCGCGCCGCCGCTCGGCGGCGTGGGCCTGCAAGGCAAGGTGCGACGACGCTCCGGCGGTCGCACCAACCCATGACGAGGCTCAGGGCCGATCCGGAACCGAGTCGGATGACGCCCTGCGGCGGATCGCGCCGGCGACCGAGTCCTTCCTTAGCTGCCGAGGCCATGACATGGCATGGCACAAGACCTCGACACCGAGCCGCTGCAGTCCCGCTTGCCCCAGTTGGATGCGCTGCGGACTGGCCGCCTTGTATGTGGTGATCTATCACGTCATGGCGATGGCCGATCCCGATCTCGCCGTGCCAGCGGCGCTCCTGCCGTTCGTCGATGGGCGGTCACCCGTGTCGCCCTGTTCTTCGTCATGAGTGCGTTTTCGTTGTCCCTGACCCGGACGCGCCATGCCGCATCGGGCGTGGCCTTGCGCAGTTTTTATCTGAACCGGTGGTTCCGCATCGCGCCCTTGCTGCTGGCTTTGACGCATTGGCTGGTATTGGCCTGGGGCTGCGTCCTGTTTCAGCTCTGGTTATGCCTGCGCGACAAGCCCGTGCGCATTCGCCGACCGCTCGGCGTTGCTCTGTTGTTGGTCGGCATGATCGGCAGCGCCTTATTGTTCTATCGGATGCTGCCGCCGGTGCCTGGGTTGAGCGGTTGGAACCAGAGCGCCGTGTTCTACGGCGCGATGCTGCTCGGCCTGTTGCTGGCAAATAATCGGCTGCTGGTGAATCGTGCGACCTGTTTCCTGGGTACGATCAGCTACTCGCTTTATCTCGTGCATCCGTTTGTGGTGTCGCTCTTGTATGGCGTGTTCGCACGGTCGTACGAGCACCTTCCGCCGGGAGCGGCGTATGCCGGCTGTGCGGCGATCAGTTTGGCGCTGGCGATTCCGGCCGCGTGGTTGACCTATCGCTTCGTCGAGAAACCGGGCATCCGCCTCGGGCATCGGCTGTTCGCTCGCGTATCGGCGCGTAAGCGGGCGCCCGCGGGCGAGACGCAGGGGGCCTACTGAGGGTCGGCTCTTGCTTGAAGAGCGGAGCCTTGCGAATCCTTCTCCTGTAGGAGCGGCGTCCTACTGGATTTCCTTCGGTCATGAGCCGCGACCGCGGGACGCGCAGAGGCCCCAAGGCCGATGTCATTCATCGACGCGGCGTGCTTTCGCCGGGGTAGGAGCGGCGCGAGCCGCGACCGCGTCCTTTCAAGTTTGCGGCGCAACGCTGAAGCAAGATCAAGATCAAACGCTAAAAGCTTCCGCCACTAAAGCGGCGGGTTACTTTCTTTTGTCATAAGCAACAAAAGAAAGGTAACCAAAGAAAAATGCTTCTCTTTGAATCAAGGGCCCGCGCGAGCGGTGCTTCCGCAGGGATTTTTCATACGGGACATCCCTGTCCCGATGAAAAACGGCGCGCATCCTTGCGCGCCGCCCTCCGGGTCTTTTTTAGCCGTCGCTAGTGCCAAGCGACGCACAGCCACAGCAAGAGCAAAATCTCCACGGCAACGGCAACGGCAACGGCAACGGCAACGGCAACGGCAACGGCAACGGCAACGAACAGGGGCGGGCTTCGGGTTCGCAGCGCTTCGATTCGTTGACAGGGGACACTGTGCTCGCCGAAGCCGGCTCAGCCTTGCCCGTCTTGTGCCAGCGCCCACGACAGCAGTCGCGCCTGCAGCTTGTCGCCGAGGCCGGCCGGTCGTACCAGGTCCATCCGTTGCATGGCCTCGCGGTCGTGGCCGGGCCGGGAGAACAAGGCCCGCAGCACGGTGCGGGCGGTGCCCGCGCGCGTGGTCGTACTGGCCTTCAACAGGCCTAGCGCCTTGACGAGGCGTTGTTCGACTTCGGTGAAGTCGCTGCCGAGCGGATAGTCGGGCAGGGTGCCGTCGGCGCGGAACGGGGCGAGCAGGTCGCGCAAACGTTCCGGGGTGTTGGCGCCGCCGCGTGCGCTCGACGCCGGCTCCGCCGCGCCCGGCGCCAGCTTGCCGGAGGCGCGTGCGGCTTCGCGCAGGGCGCCGGCGAAGCGCGTGTCGGCGATCGCGCACATCGCCTCGATGCAGTCCTCGTCGGTCTTGCCGCGCAGGTGGGCGATGCCGTATTCGGTGATGTAGACGTCGCGCAGATGGCGCGGAATGGTGGCCTGGGCGTAGTTCCAGACCACGTTGGAGCGCACCGTGCCGGCGCTTTCGCGGGTCGAGCGCAGCATCAACACCGAGCGCGCGTTCGGCAACGCATGCGCCATGGCGACGAAGTTGTATTGGCCGCCCACGCCGGACACGACACGGCCGTCGTCGAGCGTGTCCGAGACTGCCGCACCGAGCGCGGTCGCCATCATGCAGCTGTTGAAGAAACGCGCATCGCGGCGTTGTAGGCGTTCGAGTGTCTCGTTGCCGCCGTAGAGTTCGTTGACCTCGCTGATCCGGCGCATGCCGATGCCGCGCCGTTGCTCGTCCGACAAGGTGCGCAGCCACTGGTAGAAGTCCGGCGAGCCCAGATAGAAGCCGCCCTGCAGGAATTCGCCTTCGTCTTCGAGCCGCGCGTGGTCTGCGGGGCTTGCGCTGCCGTCGTCGAGCCGGCGCATGAGCTCCAGGTCGTCGACGACCTTGCGCTTGATTACGCCGACTTCGACGAGACGCCGAAACCCTTCGTTGATCATCTCGGAACAGCCAAAAAGCCCAGTGCTAAATGGTCCAAGCGGCGCAACTGGCGCCATCGCGTTACGCCCCAAGCTCAGGTCATTGGCACTGAAAGCGGTTCGCCCAACCGGCGCACCCGCTTCGTCCACCTCGACCCCCAGCGCCTTCACCACCCGCAAGTACGCCGCATTGTCGGTCTGCCGCAGCGCCAGCGCATGGCACAGCGCATCGGCCAGGGTGCCGATGCCGATCTGCAGGGTGCCGCCGTCGCGCACCAGGGTGCTGGCGTAGAAGCCGATCGCATAGTCGGCGTCGGCGACCGGCTGCCGGGGCAGCCCGAACAGCTTCGGGTGCGGACCAGCCGGAGTCACCACCGCGTCGAAAAAGCCGGGGTCGACGGCGGCGCTGCCGCCGAGCCAGGGCAGTTGCGGATCGACTTCGGCGATCAGCACCGGCCGCGGCAGGCCGCGGGCGACGATCGCGTCGACCGCATCGCAGGTCAGGTCGGTGTTGCACGACAAGGACAGGCGATCGCCGCCGGGCTCGGCCGCGACCTTCTGCACGATGGCATTGACGCCGCGGTCGGCCAGAGCGCGTGCGACGTGGGTGTAGTTGAGGCTGGCGTAACGGCGCTGGGCGGCGACGGCGTTGAGCAGCGCGCCCGATTGCAGATAGAACTCTTCGATCTCGATATGCGCCGGCAGGGTGTTGCGCTTGAGCGCCTGCACATAGCGCAGGCGCGGGAAGTCGTCGCCGAAATGGCGCTGCGCGAACGGACCGACGAAACGCCCCTCCAAACCCTTGCCGGCTCCTGGCGGATCCAGCGACAGCGCCGTGTACAGATGCAGCGGACGCGCGGTTTCGCGTTCGGCCCGGGCGTACAGCGCATTGAGCAGCCGATGCGGCTTGCCCAGGCCGAGCGGGGCACCGACATGCAGTGGGCCGGGCAGCCGTTCGTAGAGGAAAGCGACGGCGTCGTCGAGGGAATCGAAGCGGGCGGGAGCGGTCATGCGAGCAGTATCGCATTCCGCCGAGGGCGGGCTTGACAGTAGCGTTTACAGGCGTAATCTAAATAAAAATTACGGATGTAAACGATGCAGATCAGCGAAGCCGAATCTCTCGTCATGGACGTGTTGTGGCGCCGCCATCCGCAGTCGGCCGAAGAGGTCATTGCCGCGCTCGCCGACAGTCAGCACTGGCAGGAAGCGACGATCAAGACCCTGCTCAACCGGCTGTTGAACAAGGGGGCCGTGCGCGCCGACAAGGACGGCCGCCGTTATCTGTACGCGCCGGTGCTCAAGCGCGAGGACTGGGTGATGGGCGAGAGCCGCAGCCTGCTGGACCGTTTGTTCGACGGCCGCGTCGCGCCCCTAGTCGCGCACTTCAGCGAGCAGCGCAAGCTCAGCCGCAAGGACATCGCCGATCTGCGCAAATTGCTCGACGAGCTCGACGATGACGCGCACTGACGTCGCTGGCAGGCGTGTCGCATCAAGATGCGGCGCCGTGAACGCAACGGCAATCCCCGGCGGTTTGGAGAGCGACTCATGATCATGGGTACGGAATGGACGACCTGGCTGATCGAAACCACGGTGGCGACGAGTCTGGCGGTGTTGTTCGTGTTGGCCGCGCGCCTGCCGCTGCGCCGCGCTTTCGGTGCCGCGATCGGCTATGCCGCCTGGGCACTGGTGCCGCTGCTGATGATCGCGGTGTTGCTGCCGACGGCAGGGCACAGATTGCCTGCGGTGGTCGCCGGCGCAAGCGCCGCACCGATCCCGCCGCCGTCGATGCAGGCGGCCGCGTCGTCCGATTTCGACCCGATGCCTTGGCTGCTCGCCGTCTGGCTTGCAGGCGCCATCGTCATGGCCGTAGCGACCTTAGGCCAGCAACGGCGTTTCCAACGCGGGCTTGGCCGCGTCGCGCGCCGCGAGGACGGCCTCTATCAAGCCGAAGCGATCCTCGGGTTGCCGGCGGCGCTCGGCCTGTTGCGGCCGCGCATCGTGGTGCAGCGCGATTTCGACACGCGCTACTCGATCGAACAGCAGGCCTTGATCCGCACCCACGAACGCAGCCACATCCGGCGCGGCGATCTGCACGTCAATGCCTTCGTCGTTCTGTTGCGTTGCGTTTATTGGTTCAACCCCCTGCTGCATTACGCCGTGCGCCGTTTCCGCCACGACCAGGAGCTGGCCTGCGATCTGCGCGTGCTCGCCCGGCATCCCCGCTCGCGGCGTACCTACGGCGAAGCGATGTTGAAAACCCTGCTGGCGGCGAACCCTTCGCCGTTGGCATGCCACTGGGCGCAAGCCCATCCTTTGAAGGAGAGAATTCTCATGCTCAAGCAACCTTTGCCTGCGCCGAAGCGGGTCGCAATCGGCGTAGTTGTGCTCGCCCTGGTCGCCTCTGCCGCCGGTTTCGGCGTATGGGCCGGCCAACCCGCCGACGCGCCGAAGACCGAATCGGTCTATTTGCACTCGGTGCCCGGCGAACCGATGGTCTCCCTCGCGGCGAGGGATGAAATGCCGCGCGAAGTCGCCGGTCGCATCGCCACCCAGGCCGGCCTGATCCTGACCAATCCGCAGGTGCTCGACGACAGCGGCAAGGGCGTCAGCCTGCAGGCCGATCGCATACCGGCGCGCAGTGCCCTGGAGCTCGTCGCCGGCAGTTCGGGCATGAAGCCGGTGTTCCAGGGCCGGTCGGTCACCTTCGTTCCGGTCGACGTCAAGCGCTGACGGCATCGCCGTCGATTCGAAGCGTTCCTCCGAACGCTGCGCGCCAGGCTTGCGCAACCGACGCGCTCAGGCACCGACGGTGTGCACCTCGTCGGCGATGCGTCGTACTTCCTCGGGATAGTGACTGACGTAGATCATCGGCAAGGCGATCTCGTCGCGTACCCGCTGCAGATAAGGTAACAGTTCGTCGCGGCGGTTCATGTCCAGCATCGAAAGCGGCTCGTCCAGCAACAGGATGTGCGGCTGGGACAAGAGCGCGCGCCCCAGGGCGACGCGCTGGCTTTCGCCGCCGGACAGGCCGGCGGTATCGCGCTCGAGCAAGGGCGCGATGCCGAGCAAGTCGACGATGGCCTCGAAGGCGAAGCGCGGCGAGTGCCGCGCTTCGCCGTGCAGGCCGTACAGCAGGTTGCGGCGCACGTTGAGGTGCGGAAACAGGCGCGCATCCTGGAACACGTAGCCGATGCGGCGGCGATGCGCCGGTACGTCGATGCCGCGTTCGCTGTCGAACAGGCAGCGGCCGGCGATCTCGATGCGGCCGCGTTGCGGCCGCAGCAGCCCGGCCACCGCATACAGCAGCGAGGTCTTGCCGGCGCCGGATTCGCCGACCAGGGCGATCACCCGATGGCGGCTGCGAATGCTCACGCTGCGTTCGAAGCTGCCGCGGCGCAGGCTGAAATCGAGGACGTGGATGTCGTCCATGGGCGGATCGCCCGCGCTACGGTCGCGATCGGGCTTGGTCTCGGTCATCGATGGGTCTCGCGTCGCTGGCGTTGCACCAGCCACTCCGAGGCGAACACCGCGGCGAACGAAATCGCCACCGCGACCAGGGCCAGCCGCAGCACGCCGGACTCGCCGTCGGGCACCTGCATCAGCCCGTAGATCGCCGACGACAGGGTCTGGGTTTCGCCGGGGATGTTGGACACGAAGGTGATGGTGGCGCCGAACTCGCCGAGCGCCTTGGCGAACGACAGCACCGCACCGGCGACCAGCCCGGGCCAGGCCAGCGGCAGGGTCACGCCGAAGAACACCCGCCAGCGGTTCGCGCCGAGGGTCGAGGCGGCCTGTTCGAGGCGGCGGTCGACCGCTTCGATCGACAGGCGGATCGCCCGCACCATCAACGGAAACCCCATGATCGCGCTGGCCAGGGCGGCGCCGGTCCAGCGGAAGGCGAAGCTGAAGTGGAAGTAGTCCGACAGGAAACGCCCGACCGCGCCTTGGGCGCCGAACAGGATCAACAAGGCGTAGCCGGTGACCACCGGCGGCAACACCAGCGGCAGGTACAGCAAGGTGTCGAACAACAGCTTGCCGGGGAAACGGGTGCGCGCCAGCAGCCAGCCCATCGCGATGCCGAGCGGCAGACTGCCCAGGGTCGCGACCGTGGCGACCTTGAGGCTGAGCGCGATCGCGGTCAGTTCGGCCGGGCTGAAGTCGAACATCGTCGCGCGGTCAGTCCAGGGTCGCGAAACTGTGGCGGCGGAAGATGGCCGCCGCGGCCGGGCTCTTCAGCCACTGCGCGAACACCGCCGCACGCGGCTGCCGGCTGCCGCTCACGCGGGCGACCGGGTACACGATCGGCGGATGGCTGTCGGCCGGGAAGGTCGCCAACACGCGCACCTTCGGTTCGGCGCGGGCGTCGCTGGCGTAGACCACGCCGAGCGGGGCCTCGCCACGCGCGACCAGCATCAGCGCGGCGCGCACGTTCTCGGCCTCGGCGACCTTGGGCTGCAGCGCGGTCCAGACGCCGAGCGAGGTGAACGCCGCGCGTGCGTACTTGCCGGCCGGCACGCTGCCGGTCAGGGCCAGGGCGATGCGACCGTCGCCGAGCAGCGGCCGCAGGTCGACGCCGGGCTTGAGCGCGACCGGTTGGGCGCTACTGGCCTGGGCGGCGATCAGCACCAGGCGGTTGCCGAGCAGATTGCGGCGGCTGCCGGCGTCGATGAGCTTGCGTTGCTGCAGGTAGTCCATCCAGTCCTGGTCGGCCGAGAGGAAGACGTCGGCCGGCGCGCCCTGTTCGATCTGGCGGGCGAGGGCGGAACTGGCGGCATAGGACACCCGCACCGATTGCCCGCTGGCCCGGGTGTACGCGGCCGCGGCTTCGTCGAGCGATTCCTTGAGGCTGGCGGCGGCGAACACCGTGATCGGTGCAGTCTCGGGCTTCGGCGCGGCGTGCGCCGAAGCGGCCGCGAAAACCGCGGCGAGCGTGCACAAGGCGCCCAGCCAGCGGCGGCGGATCGGGTTCATTGCGGACCTGTCGGGTGTGAGTCAGGACGAGAGTAGCGCGAAGCCGGTTGAGTCGCCTCAGAACCGGTCGAGCGGCAGTTTCAGGTAACGCACGCCGTTGGCCTCGGGCTCGGGCAGGGCGCCGGCGCGCAGATTGACCTGCAGCGCCGGCAGGATCAGCGCCGGCATCTGCAGCCCGGCGTCGCGTTGCTCGCGCAAGGCGACGAACTCGGCCTCGCCGGTGTCGGCACGCACGTGGATGTTGCTGCGCTTCTGTTCGCCGAGCGTGGTTTCGCAGGCCGGCTCGCGTTCGGGCTTGCCGTAGTCGTGGCAGACGAAGACGCGGGTGGCGTCGGGTAGCCGGTACAGCGTTTGTATCGACCGATACAGCATCGCCGCGCTGCCGCCGGGGAAGTCGCAGCGCGCGGTGCCGCTGTCGGGCAGGAACAGCGTGTCGCCGGTGAACAAGGCGTCGCCGATCAGATAGGCGAGGCTGTCGCGGGTGTGGCCTGGCACCGGGATGGCCCGCGCCTGCAGATCGCCGATGGCGAAACCTTCGTCGTCGTCGAACAGATGGTCGAAGGCCGGGACCGCCTCGGTCTCGGCCAGGCCGAACAGCGGCGCGAACACACGCCGGACCTCGCCGATGCCGCGGCCGATCGCGATCCGCGGCGGCGTCGCGCCGCCAGCGGCGATGGCCTCGCGCAGGGCGTGGGCCGCGCTGAGGTGATCGGCATGGGCATGGGTTTCGAGCAGCCAGTCGATGCGCAGCCCCAGGCGCGCGGCTTCGTCGAGCAGGGCTTGCGCGCTGCCCAGGCCGGTGCGGCCCGAGCGTGCGTCGTAGTCGAGCACCGGGTCGACGATGGCCGCCGCACGCGTCGCCGGGTCGGCGACCAGATACGACCAGGTCCCGGTTTCGCGATGATGGAACGGCACGACCTGCGGCGACATAACCTGCGGCGACATACGAAAAGCTCCTGGCGGCGATCCCGCCCGATGGACGCGGCAGGGGCGGGCCGCCCGTCGATCAGGCCGGCAGGCGGCCGGTGCGCTCAGCGATGCGCGAGCGCGGCGTTGAGGACGCCGGCCAGGTGCGCGCCGCCGAGCCGCAGCTGAGTTTCCGCCACCGGGCGCCAGGTTTCCACATAGGCCGGTTCGAGTATGTGGCCGTCGGGATAGAAACCCGGCTGCAGCACGATCCGGCACGAGGCCTCGGCCCAGGCGGGCGAGGCCGGCGGCAGGCCGAGAGCGGTCGCGGCCGGTACCGGGGTCTGCCGCAGGTACTTGAGATAAGCCGTGTAGTCGCGCTTGCTCATCGACAGCATCTTGCTGTCCCACAGCGAGTGCAGGTTGGTGCCGTAGCCGTCGACGGGTTCCGGCTCGCCGGGAATCTGCAACTGGTAATCGTTGCCGCCCTTGTCGCGGCCGAAGCCGGCGTGCAGTGGTTGGTGCACGTCGCCGACGAAATGGACCACGAACTTCAGGGCCTGCAGGCGGTCGGCCTGGGGCCGGCTGCGGTCGGCGAGGATCGCGGTCTGGGTGCGGATCGCCTCGACCACACAGTTGCCCTTGGGGCAATGGCGCGCGGCGTCGTAATGGCAGTCGTCCTCGGCGAGGTTGACGTAGTGCCACTTGGCGCTTTCTTTGCCGAGTGTGGGGTTGCTGCTGCGCAGGTCGTCGGCCCAATTGGCGATGCCGGGCAGGGACGGGTCGGCTTCGCCTTTGAGCATCTTGGCGATTTCGGCGCGTACGTTCGGACGCAGATCGTCCCAGGCCAGCGCCGCGACGAGGCGATGCCCCTGCGGACCCCAGGCCAGACTGTTGAGCGGCAGCAGAAGCAGCAGCGCCGAATAGCGGCGCAGCGATTTGGAGAAGGAACGCGCACGGATGGAGGTCATGTCGTCCACTTTACCGGAGCCGCGCACAGACTCCGCTGTCCGAACCTGGCGGCGCGGTCGGCCGAAACCGGGACGCGCAAACGGCGGTGCGGTCCGCATTCGCTTGGCGGATGGCCGTGCCGCACGAGTGTGGCAACAATCGCAGGATCGGCCGTGAGGCGATCGCGGCCCGCCGCGATCGCCGATGCGGATCGTCCGCTTAGAACTTCATCACGTAGGCCAGACCGAACACGGTCGGGTCGATGGTGGCCTTGCCGATCTTCTGGTCGTTCAGCTCGACGTCGGTCTGGATGTCCATCCAGCGCGCATCCACGCGGATCGAGCTGCGCTCGGTCAGGATGAAGTCGACGCCGACATGGGCCGCCACGCCGACCGAGTCGTCGAGCTTGAGGCGGGTGCCGCGCAATGCGCCGGTGGTCTTCTCGCTGAAGAAGGTCGTGTAGTTGACGCCCAGGCCGACGAAGGGCGAGACCACGCCGCGGCTGTTCCAGTGGTACTGCAGCGAGAACGTCGGCGGCAGGTGCTTGGTCGTGCCGACCTTGCCGACGCCCTTGATATCGATGTCGTGCTTGAACGGCGTGGCCGCCAGCACCTCGATGCCGAGGTTGTCGCGGATGAAGTACTCGAAGGTGATGGTGGGCTGGACGTTGTCGCCGATTTCCAGCTCGGCCGCTCCGCCTAGCACGCTGCCGTTGTCGGACTTCGGATTGACCTGGTGAGCGCCGATACCCAGGGTGAAGTTGCCGGTCTGCTGGGCAAGGGCGGGCTGGGCCGCGCAAGCCAGGGTGGCGGCGAGGACGCCGCCGATCAGTCGCTGATTCATTCCTTGAGTCCCCTGTGAGGTCGTGAAGAGACCGATTTTGCAGGTTTGCTGAACAGGAGTCTGTCCGCACCGCACTCTAAATACGCCGGAGAACGGTAAACCTAGACCTGCGTTCCATTCTTGTTGCTATGTGCCGCAGAAAGGGCCCTAAAGCCGCTGTGGATGCGGTCACGGGCCGCCATAAGCCGTCGATGGCCCGTCGATGAGCCGTCGATCAGCCGTCGATGAGCAGTGCATGGGGCCGGACTGCGACCCAGCCCCTGCCTTGCTAGAATGGGAGTTTCCCCACTTGACCCGCCCGGGCGGCTGCAGGAGTTACCTCAATGACGATCAAGGTAGGCATCAACGGCTTCGGCCGCATCGGACGCAACGTCCTGCGCGCGGCCGTGCAGAATTTCGGCAACGACATCGAAATCGTCGCCATCAACGATCTGCTCGAGCCCGACTACCTGGCCTACATGCTGCAGTACGACTCGGTCCACGGCCGCTTCAAGGGCGAGGTCAAGGTCGAAGGCAACACCCTGATCGTCAACGGCAAGAAGATCCGCCTGACCCAGGAACGCGACCCGGCCAACCTCAAGTGGGACGAGGTCGGCGCCGAAGTCGTGATCGAATCGACCGGCCTGTTCCTCGACAAGGTCACCGCGCAGAAGCATCTCGATGCCGGTGCGAAGAAGGTCGTGCTGTCGGCGCCGTCGAAGGACGACACGCCGATGTTCGTCTATGGCGTCAACGACAAGACCTACAAGGGCGAGACGATCGTCTCGAACGCCTCGTGCACCACCAACTGCCTGGCGCCGCTGGCCAAGGTGATCAACGACAAGTGGGGCATCAAGCGTGGCCTGATGACCACCGTGCATGCCGCCACCGCGACCCAGAAGACCGTCGACGGCCCGAGCAACAAGGACTGGCGCGGCGGCCGCGGCATCCTAGAGAACATCATTCCGTCGAGCACCGGCGCGGCCAAGGCCGTCGGCGTGGTGATCCCGGAGCTCAACAAGAAGCTCACCGGCATGTCGTTCCGCGTGCCGACCTCGGACGTGTCGGTGGTCGACCTGACCGTCGAACTGGTCAAGGAAGCGACCTATGCCGAGATCTGCGCGGAAATGAAGGCGCAGAGCGAAGGCGCGCTGAAGGGCGTGCTGGGCTACACCGAAGACAAGGTCGTGGCGACCGACTTCCGCGGCGACGCGCGCACCTCGATCTTCGACGCCGAAGCCGGCATCGCGCTGGACGGTACCTTCGTCAAGCTGGTGAGCTGGTACGACAACGAATGGGGCTACTCGAACAAGTGCCTGGAAATGGTCAAGGTCGTCGCCGGCAAGTAAGCGGCGGTTTTCCCGATCGACGAAAAGCCCCGCGATTGCGGGGCTTTTTTGTTGGGCGGGGTTTGTGGAGGCGATGGGGGCATGTCGTAGCGACGAGGGCTGGAGTCCTTCTGATTTAGCGGCGTCCTGATCTTTGGCGTGTATGGCTGCGTTCTAACGGCAAAGCGAATCCCCCTGGCCCCCCCCTTTGGCAAAGGGGGGCTGATTCGGAGGTTGCGTGGTGCGGGGGAGGTGGACGGGTTCGTAGATTGCGGACGTTAGGTGGCCGGAATGAAGGCGTAATTACGTAGCGACGGCGCGTCGGATCGCGGCGGCCGACGCATCGATCGAGTTGTGACCGGCGTCGCCCTGTGCATCGCTGCGTTTGCGACGGCTTGTCGCTAGGATCGCAACACGTGGTCCGGGGAGCGGTTGGACCACGATCCTCAGCGACGCGATCGTCGCCAGGCAGTGGTCCTTCCGAATGGATGGGCGACGGCGGCCGCAGGACGCGGAAGGTTTCGCTGGATCGAACTCACAACTCAAGGAAGGATGCATGGATGCACAATCGCGCTCTTTAGCCGATTCCAGATTCGCGCGCTTCAAGGATGCCGTCGACCGCCGCGTCGGCGAGCGCGGCATCGCGGGCATCGTCGATATGCAGGCGGACCTGCAGACCCTGCTGCAATCGGGCGCCATCGCCGCGCGCTTGCGCCAGGAGCTGTCCGATCTGCTCGGCGACGGCGAACAGGCGCTGTTGTGGGAAAACTGGAACCGCGGCGGCCTGTGGAGCCGGCACGGCGTGTTCCTGATGTCGGGCGAGGGCTGGTCGCTGCACCTGTCGCGCTACTTCAGCTCGTCCAGCGGCATCTTCACCCTGTCGCAGTACGCCTGCATCGGCGTCGCCGCCGGCGCCATCGAGCTGAGCACCTACGCCACCGGCGAGAGCTTCCGCAACGCCTACTTCGAACGCGAGCAGAGCGTGCAGCTCAACCGCCGCATCGAACTGGCCAACGGCGAGGCCGCGGCGCTGGGCGTGGACGATGCCGCGTTCAAGGTCGACGTGCGGCAACCGACCATCGTGGTGTTGTTGCTCTCGCAAAGCGCGGTCGATCTGCAATGGCGCTTCGACCCCGAGACGCTGCGTGCCGACAGCTGCATTTCCGCGCGCCTGAGCGACTCCGAACTGGTCTGCATCGGCCAGACCCTGGCCACTATCGACGCGGAGCAGGCGCCGCAGGCCTTGCTCGAACTGAGCCGGCACCCGCGCCATTTCGTGCGCTGGTCGGCCATTCAACTGCTCGGCAAGGTCGACCCGCAGGCCGCGCTGGAGCGTTTGCGCGATGCCGTCGACGACGAGCACGACGACATCCGCCGGGCCGCGACGCGTTCGCTCGCCGCCCTGGCCCCGACCGCCTGACCGCTTGAGGACACCGCCATGGCCTATACCTTGAATGCCGCCGCGACCACGGTGGCCAGCGAAGAAGAGCTGTTCGATTTCATCTTCAGCCGGGTCGATACGCTCGACCCGGACAGCATCGCCGAAGCCGCGCCGGTGCTCGCCGCCTACGCCAACGACCCGGCCCTGGTCGCGCGCACCATGGCGCGGTCGCTGCGCTCGATCCTCGATGGCGAGCCGCCACCGTTCGTCGCTCCGCAGTGCTACGTGATCGCGCGGCGCAAGCACGTGATGATCCGCGCCAACGTGTGGTCGCCGCTGAAGCAGACCGGCGCCCTGCGCAAGAACGAGGAGCGCGCGTACTCGTACGACACCGCCCACGACCACAACTTCCATTTTCTCACCGTCGGTTATTTCGGTTCGGGCTATCGCACCCATATCGCCGAGATCGACCCGGCCGAGTTGACTGGCGCCATCGGCGACAGCGCGCGCATCCTGGATTCGGAGGTCACGACCCTGCCCAAGGGCAAGATCATGCTCTATCGCGCCCACCGCGACGTGCACCGGCAGGCGCCGCCGGACGAGTTGTCGATCTCGTTGAACGTGCTGTTCAACAATCAAAGCCAGATCGCCAAATGCCAGTACAACTTCGTGTTCGAACAGGAACTCGGGGAAGAGCGCGCGCGCATCCTCAGCTACACCTCGGCGAGCATCCACAGCCGCTTGTCGATGCTGGCGGAAATGGCGGTGCTGGTCGGCGGCGACGAACTCACGCCGCTGTTCGCCGACGTGGTCGACTCGACGGTGCTGCCGCCGCGCATGCGCCTGATGTGCCTGGACGGCCTGCGCGAGGATAGCGACGCTTATCGCGGCGCGCTCGAGCGCCTGTACGCCGACGATTGCGCGATGGTCCGCGACCATGCGAGCAAGGTGCTGCAGTCCCTGCAATGAATCTGCGCGGCGTCGCCGGCGCGCCGCGGGATGCCATCAGGCCGGCGAATCAGGAGCAACTCTATGGAAGGTAGTCTGCAAATCCAGGATCTGGATTACGAAGTCGCACCGTTCAGCGTGTCCG
>NZ_JBQEOE010000036.1:0-64745 GCF_052045105.1 Lysobacter sp. 22409
TCCTACCCTTTGAGCCGTCATGGCTGCAAGGTAGCTGTTGCTGTTGCCGTGCGCCATCTCAAACTCGCGAAGGCAATCGAAGACCCGGAGGGCGGCCCGCATGGATGCGGGCCGTTTTTCATCGGGACAAGGATGTCCCGTATGAAAAATACCTGCGTCAGCATCGATCGTGCGGGCCTGTGATTCAAAGTAAAGCATTTTTCTTTGGTTACCTTTCTTTTGTTGCTTATGACAAAAGAAAGTAACCCGCCGCTTTAGTGGCGGAAGCTTTTAGCGTTTGATCTAGATCTAGATCTAGATCTGGAGCTTGCTTGAGCCAGGCGCCGTAATACCGCCGCAACGCGGTCGCGGCTCGCGCCGCTCCTACCCCGGCGAAAGGACGCCGCCTCGATCGATGACAACGGCGATGCCATTCCTGCGCATCCCGCGGTCGCGGCTTGTGACCGAAGGGAATCCAGTAGGACGCCGCTCCTACCCCGGCGAAAGCACGCCGCTTCGATCGATGACAACGGCGATGCCATTCCTGCGCATCCCGCGGTCGCGGCTTGTGACCGAAGGAAATCCAGTAGGACGCCGCTCCTACCCCGGCGAAAGCACGCTGCTTCGATCGATGACGACGGCGATGCCATCGCTGCGCATCCCGCGGTCGCGGCTCACGCCGCTCCTACAGGGAAGGTGGCAGTCCAAAGGGGAAGGTGTCGCCGTCCGAATAGGGATTCGCCACCCCGCAACGAAGACAGGCCGCCCGAAGGCGGCCTGTCGATACGCTCGATTCATCCAGACCGCAGGTTTAGTTCACCGAGACCGCGCTCCAGGCGCGGGCGACGGCCTTGTACTCGTTCGAGGTGTTGCCGTAGAGATCGGTCGCGGCCTGCAGGGTGGCGGTGCGGGCCTGCGGGTAGGTGGTGCTGGAGACGAAGTAACGGGTCAGCGCGCGGTACCAGATCGCGCCGGCCTTGGCGCGGCCGATGCCGGCGATGGCGGTGTCGCCGTTGCAGACCAGTTGCGAGGGGGTGTAGTTGAAGCCGGCCGGCTTCACCGCGCCCTCGGCGAGCAGATAGAAGAAGCGGTTGCCCACGCCCGAGCTCAGGTGCGGGTCGTACTTGCCGTTCTGGCCGGTCTGCGAGGCGGTGAAGCCGCCGACGGGATAGCACGAGAACGAGCGGCCGTCGGCGTCTTGCTTGAACATCAGGCGCAGCGCCTTGGTGTCGCCAGGGTTGTTGATGTAGACCTCTTCGCCCAACAAATAATCGCCCGGGTCGTTGGCGTTGCCGACGCTGAATTCGACCAGGGTGCCGAAGATGTCGGAGGTGGCTTCGTTGAGGCCGCCGCTGTCCTTGATGTTGTAGTAGCCCAGGCGCGCGGTGGCGCCGGTCACGCCGTGGGCCATTTCGTGGCCGGCGACGTCGAGCGCGACCAGCGGGCGATAGGTCACGCCGTCGCCGTCGCCGTAGACCATCGCGCTGCCGGTCCAGTAGGCGTTGACCAGGTTGGTCGGGCCGTAGTGGACATAACTCTTCACGCCCTGGCCGTTGTTGAAGATGCCGCTGCGGCCGTGCACGTTCTTGAAGTAGTCGAAGGTGGCGGCGACGCCGTAATGGGCGTCGGCCGCGGCCGAGGCGCGGTCGGAGGTGGTGTTGTTGCCCCAGACGTTGTCGCTGTCGTTGAAGGCGACCGCGCCCGAGGTGCCGGACTGGTTGCGCGCATCCAGGGTCTGGCCGTTGCCGCGGGTCGGGTCGGTCAGGGTGTAGCCGCCGCTGATCGAATTGCTGACCAGGCCGACGTTGCCCAGGGTCAGGGTCTTGCCGGTGCCGTTGGCGGCGGCGGAATGGACGCGGTCGTCTTCCTGCAGCAGCTTGCCGGTGGCGGCGTCGAGGTAGTAGCTGATCAGGCCTGGCGCCGGGTCGTTGCGGCGGTCGCCGGTGACGTCGACTTGGTAGGCCAGGGTCGGCTCGGTGCCGCGGGCGAAGATCACCAGGGCGGCCGGCGTCATCGCCGTGACCGTGCCGTCGAATGCGGCGCCGGCTTCGACCTTGGCCTGTTCGGCGCTGATCTTCGGCTCGATCGCGGGGCGCCCGAAGCTGCGCATGTTGTCGCCCTGGCTGATCGACTTCAGCTCGCCGTTGCGCGAATGCACGACCAGGTCGCCGCCGACCACGGGTAGGCCGCGATAGGTGCGTTCCATGCGCACGTGCTCGGTGCCGTCGCGGTCGATCATGACGTCGCGGGCGACGAAACCATCGGCCTTGGCGCGATGCACTTCATCGGCGGCGACGGTCTCCAGCAGGCCGCGCGCGCGTTGCGCAGCCGGCGAAGCGGCGGCCTGTTCGGGCGAGGTCGAAGCGGCGAGGAGGTCGCTGCCCGGGCGCGCGCCGACGGCGAGCTGGCTCGGTGCCTGCGCCACATGCGGCGTGGCGACGCGGGTGGCGGCGACGGCAGCGGCGTGGGCGGTCGTGGCGGCGGCCGCAGGCGCGGTGGCGGGCGCGGCGGCAAGCGTGGTCGAACCCGAGCTCGACAGGGACACAGTCGCCAGGACGGCGATGGCGCCGACGATGGCGGTGCTCAATACGGCGGTCTTCAGTTGCATGGGTGAATCCCCTAATGAAGGTAACGGTCGTGTTTTGTGAGGTGCTGTCATTGCTTTTTCGCAGCCTCCGGCGGCGCCCTTCGTCGGCTGAGACGAGGGACGTTCGGCTTGGAGGGATCGGCCTGCCCGATGTGCGGCGGTGGCGTCTGCATGAGTCGGACGGTGGGCCTGGAGTGACGTTAGGCTGCCGGCCCGCTGTGCTTGAATGAAAAATCGGTGCGAGCGGTCACGTAACGGCGAGGCGCATTTCGCGCTTGGTCACAGAACCGGCGCGATGGGCCAAAACGCAACCGGAGCGGTGGCGGATTTCCGGCTCGATGCGCAGCGGCGGCGGTGTCGGCGCCTCGCTGCGCTGCGCTGCGGCCGAGCATGCGCTGCTGTAGGGGATCGGCCCGGCAATGCGGTCGGCATCGATGGATCGCAGCGTTCCGTTCGCTGTGCAGCCGCCTCAACCGAGGCGCAACGAGGCGCCGCCCGCCCCAAGCCGCAAAACCGGCGGCGCTCGCCGCGGCCCAGTCTTAGTACTATGCGGAACGTGCCGAGCGGTTCCCGGCGGCACCCGGGGCCGCGGCGGCAGCGCTGCGGCCCGGCCACGCGACAACGAACCGGACTGGCTGACAGGGCAAATGCGCGAAGCACAGGTGGGTGGGGTGGAACAGCGGACGGCCGCCAGGGGCGGCGAAGACGTGGTCGTGATCGGCGCGGGCGTGATCGGCCTGACCTGCGCCCTGGCCCTGCTGGAAAGCGGACGCTCGGTGCGGGTCATCGACGCCGGACGCATCGGCGGCGGCAGCTCGCACGGCAATTGCGGCACCATCACCCCGAGCCATGCGACGCCGCTGGCCGCGCCGGGCGTGATCGCCCAGGCCCTGCGCTGGATGCTGACCCCGGATGCGCCGCTGTACGTGCATCCCAAGCTCGATCCGCAGTTGTGGGGCTGGCTGTTGCGCTTCGCCGCGCGCTGCAACGACCGCGATTGGCGGGCCAGCGCACAGGCCAAGTCGGCCTTACTCAACGATTCGCGCGAACGCCTGGAAAGCTGGGTCGGGCGCTACGGCCTGGTGTGCGAATTCGACACCGCCGGCGTCGACTACGTGTTCCGCGACGCCAAGGCCTTCGCCAGCGGCCAGCTCGAACTCGATCTGCTGCGCGAGTTCGGCATCGGCGTAAGCCTGCTGGACGGCGCCGCCTACGAGGCGCAGGACCCGGCCTTCAAGCCCGGGGTCGCCGGCGCGATCCGTTTCGACCACGACGCCGTGCTGCGGCCCGACCGTTATGTCGCCGAGCTCGCGCGCACCGTGCGCGAGCGCGGCGGCCGTTTCACCGAGCAATGCGCGCTGCGCGACTTGCGTCGCGAGGGGGCGGGCATCGAACTCGACACCAGCCTGGGCCTGCTGCGCGCGCGCGACGTGGTCGTCGCGGTCGGCGCCTGGACGCCGAAGCTGTCCGACGCCATCGGCCTGCCGTCGCTGCAGCGCGCGATGCAGCCGGGCAAGGGCTATTCGATCACTTACGACCGCCCGCCGTTGATGCCGCGCCGGCCGGTGGTGCTGCGCGAGCGCAAGGTCTGCGTGACCATGTGGGACAGCGGGTTCCGCCTTGGCAGCACCATGGAATTCTCCGGCTACGACGAGAGCCTCAACCCGCGCCGGCTCGCGGCCCTGGAACGCGGCGCCGCCGAGTACCTGCACCATCCGGTCGGCCCGGTCGAACGCGAGCGCTGGTACGGCTGGCGGCCGATGAGCGTCGACGACGTGCCGCTGATCGGCCGCGTGCCCGCTTGCGAAGGGCTGTGGCTGGCGACCGGCCACGGCATGATGGGGGTGAGCATGAGCGCGGGCACCGGCCAACTCGTCGCCGACCTGATCGCCGGGCGCGAGACCGCGATCGATCCGCATCCCTATCGACCGGAGCGCTTCGCATGAGCAAGCCCCATGAAAGCGCGCCCCCCGAAAGCATGCCCCTCGAAGCCGACGACAGCCGCAGCCAGTTCGACCTGATCGTGATCGGCGGCGGTTCCGGCGGCCTCGCCGGCGCCTTTCGCGCCGCCGAGCACGGCGCACGCGTGGCCTTGCTCGAGCCTTCGCTGCTCGGCGGCACCTGCGTCAACGTCGGCTGCGTGCCGAAGAAAGCCATGTGGCTGGCCGCCGACATCGCCGGCAAGCTGCGCATGGCGCAGTCGCTGGGGTTCTCGATCGACGCCGATCCGAAACATCTTTGCGCGCTCGACTGGCCGACCTTCATCGTTCACCGCCAGCGCTACATCGCCAACATCCACGAAAGTTATCGGCGCCGCCTCGATGCCTCCGGCATCGTGGTGTTGCCGATGCGCGCGCAGTTGCTCGACGCCAATACGGTGGAGTGCGAGAACGGCGCGCGCCTGAGCGCGCCGCGCATCCTGATCGCCACCGGCGGCCACGCGGTCAAGCCGCAGATCCCGGGCGCCGAACTGGGCACGACCTCGGACGATTTCTTCCAGTGGTGCGCCGCGCCCGAGCGCGTCGCCATCGTCGGCGCGGGTTATATCGCGGTCGAGCTCGCCGGCGTGCTGCAGGCGCTCGGCAGCCAGGTCGAATTGTTCGTGCGCGGCACGCGTCTGCTCGAAGCTTTCGACGCCGAACTGACCACCCAACTGGCCGAGGACTACCGCCAGAACGGCGTGCGCCTGCATTTCGGTCACGCGGTCGCGGCGCTCGAAGCCGACGGCGCGCGCGTGCGCCTGCGCGGCGCCGACGGTGCGCTCAGCGAGGCCTTCGACCAGGTGCTGTTCGCGACCGGACGCCGGCCCAACAGCGAGCGCATCGGGCTCGACCGGGTCGGCGTGGCGCTGGATGCGCGCGGCCACATCGTCGTCGACGACCTGCATGCGACCAATGTCGCGAATCTGCACGCGGTCGGCGACGTCACCACCGACGCCCAGCTGACCCCGGTCGCGATCGCCGCCGCGCGCCGGCTCATGGACCGCGTCTATGGCGGCCGCGAGGGCCGGCTCGACCAGAACGACATCCCGACCGTGGTGTTCGCGCACCCGCCGATCGGCCGGGTCGGCCTGACCGAGGACGAGGCGCGGGCACGACATGGTGACAACCTGCACATCTATCGCGCCGGGTTTCGGCCGATGCTGTACGCCCTGGCCGAGTCGCCGCAGCGCAGCCTGTTCAAGCTGATCTGCGTCGGCCAGGAGCGCCGCGTGGTCGGCATCCATCTGCTCGGCGAGGCCGCCGACGAGATGCTGCAAGGCTTCGCGGTCGCGCTCAAGCGCGGCATCACTCTCGACGACCTGCGCGACACGGTCGCCATCCATCCGACCAGCGCCGAGGAAGTGGTGCTGATGCGCTAACGTCCCGGCGACCGTCGCCGCGTAGCGCGCGCCAGGCAGGCGATCCGAGCAGGGGCAGCGATGAATCAGGGCAAGGGACGTCATTGGATCAAGGCCGGCGCGATCGGCGTTGCGCTCTCGTGGGGCACGATCGCCGCGGCGGTCGCCGCGCCCGCAGAGCCGGCGATCGACATCGCCGACCTGCTCAGCGTGCCGCGGCCCGACCAGATGATCGGCGCGAGCGATGCGCCGGTGCTGGCCTGGGTGTCGAACGATCAAGGCGTGCGCAATGTCTGGGTGGCGCGCGCGCCCGGCTTCGCGCCCCACAAGCTCACCGCCTACGACGAGGACGACGGCCAAGCCATCGGTCCCCTGCAGCTCAGCCACGACGGCCGCTGGCTGGCCTACGTGCGCGGCAGCGGGCCGGACGCGGCCGGCAACAACAGCAATCCGACCAGCGATCCCGATGGCCAGGAGCAGGCGGTGTGGGTCGTCGCCAGCGACGGTTCCGGAAAGCCGCAACGCATCGGCGCCGGCCGCGGCATGCAATTCGCGCCGCAGGGCGACGCGCTGTTGGTGCAGGGGCGCATGCTCGGTTGCTACGCGGTGCCCGGGGGCAAAGCGCCGGAGTGGTGCAAGGAAGCCCTGATCAAGACCCGCGGCAGCAACAGTGCGGCGGCGTTCTCGCCGGACGGCAAGTTCCTGAGTTTCACCAGCGACCGCGGTGACCACAGCTTCATCGGCGTGCTCGACCTGGCCGCGCGCACGGTGCGCTGGATGGGCGCGGACTTCAATCGCGACAGCAATCCGGCCTGGTCGCCGGACGGCCGCCGCATCGCCTTCCTGCGCATGGCCGCCGCGCGCAACGGCGAGCAGTTCGACCTGACCCGCGCCAACGTGTTCGAGATCTGGGTCGCCGATGCCGCCACGGGCCAGGCCAAGCGCGTGTTCCGTTCCAACGATCACGCCGGCGGTTATGCCCAGTTCGCCGAGACCGACCCGCTGCAGTGGAGCCGCGACAACCGCCTGGTGTTCAGCTCCGAACAGAGCGGTTGGCTGCATTGGTATGCACTGTCGCCTGAGGGCGGCGAGCCGGTCGCTCTGAGCCGCGGCGAATGCGAGGCCGAAACCAGCGTGCTGGCCGAGGACGGCGGCTTCTTCTTCAGCGGCAACTGCGCCGAACTCGATTACCGGCAGATGTTCGCGGTCGACGCCAAGGGCGCCGCGCAGAAACTGTTGACCGGCAAGCACGAGATCGCGACCGAGCCGGTCGCGGTCGCCGGCGGGCAGTGGTTGGCCTTCCGTCATGCCGATGCGCGCCGGCCCAGCGCGATCGCGGTGATGCCGCGCAGCGGCGGCGAAGTGCGGCGGATCTTCCCGGCGCAGTTGCCGGCGCGTTTTCCGATTGATCGCCTGGTCGAGCCCAAGACGCTGAGCCTGCGCGCCAGCGACGGCGTGGTCTCGCATGCCACCGTGTTCGAGCCGCCGGCCTCGTTCAAGGGCAAGCGCCCGGCGCTGGTCTACGTGCACGGCGGCCCGGTCCGGCAGATGCTGCCGGGCTGGCATTACGGCAGCTATTACTACGCCGACTACGCCAGCAATCAGTGGCTGGCGAGCCAAGGCTTCGTGGTGCTGGCCTTGAATTTCCGCGCCGGCACCAATTACGGCCAGGCCTTTCGCCGCGCCGAGAAACAAGGGCCGCGCGGCTTCAGCGAGTATCAGGACGTGCTGGCCGCACACGCCTATCTGGCCAAGCGCGACGACGTCGATGCGCGCAGGATCGGCATCTACGGCGGCTCCTACGGCGGCTTCCTGACCGCCTCGGCCCTGGCGCGCAATTCGGACCTGTTCGCGGCCGGGCTCGATCGCCACGGCGTCCACGATTGGCGCGAGAGCGCCAAGGGCGGCGACAACAGCGGCCTGTGGGGGCTGGGGCCGGACGAGCTGGAGCTGGCCTGGCAATCCTCGCCGATGGCGCACGTCGACAGTTGGCGTTCGCCGGTGCTGTTCGTGCACGGCGACGACGACCGCGCGGTGAAATTCGCCCAGAGCGTCGACCTGGTCGAGCGCCTGCGCGCGCGCGGCGTGCCGGTCGAGACCCTGGTCCTGCCCGACGAAGACCATTTCTTCCTGCGCCACGCGACCTGGCTTCAGGTCCATCGCAGTACCATGGACTTCTTCCGCCGGCAGCTGAAGCCCGGCGCCGATTGAGTCCGAACGCATGACGCCGCACCCGACCGAACCCGTCTACCGACTGCACCGCGGCACCGCGCCCTTGCTGATCAGCCTGCCGCACGACGGCGCGCTGATCCCCGACGCGCTGGCCGCGCGCATGGTCGAATCGGCGCGGCGCGCGCCGGACACCGACTGGCACGTGTCGCGCCTGTACGCGCTCGCCCGCGCGTTCGGCGCCTCGATCATCGTGCCGAGCTATTCGCGCTATGTGGTCGATCTGAACCGTCCGCCCGACGACACCTCGCTGTATCCCGGGCAGAACACCACCGGCCTGTGTCCGGCGGTGCAGTTCAGCGGCGAAGCGGTGTATCTCGAGGGCCAGGCACCGACTCCGGAGGAAGTCGCCGAGCGCGTCGAACTGTACTGGCGCCCGTATCACGACACCCTGGTCGGCGAGCTCGACCGCATCCGCGGCGAGCACGGCCGTGCGGTGCTGTGGGAAGGTCATTCGATCCGCGGCGAAGTGCCGTTCCTGTTCGAGGGCCGCCTGCCGGACCTCAACCTCGGCACCGCCGCCGGCAAGAGCTGCCTGCCCGAACTGCAGGCGCGGCTCGAACGCATCCTGGGCGCGCAGAGCGACTACGAGTGGGTCGCCAACGGCCGCTTCAAGGGCGGCTACATCACCCGCCACTACGGCGACCCCGAGATCGGCGTGCAGGCGGTGCAGTTGGAGATCAGCCAGCGCAACTACATGGACGAGGCCTCGTTCGCCTACGACGAAAGCAAGGCGGTGCGCCTGCAGGTCGTGATCGAGGCCTTGCTGCGCGCGACCCTGGACGCGGACGACGCATGACCCAGGCGCCTGCGGCGCCGCGGCTGACCGTGGGTCAGGCGCGCGCCTTGCATCTGGCCGCACAAGGCCTGCTGGCCCGGCCGCGCCGGCGCGCGCGCCGGCCCGATCTGCTCGCCGCGATCGAGCGCATGCAGTTGCTGCAGATCGACACCATCCACGTGGTCGCGCGCAGCCCCTACCTGGTGTTGTTTTCGCGGGTGGGCGGTTATCGCGCGCGCTGGCTGGAAGAGTTGTTGGCCGAGCGCGAGATCTTCGAAGTCTGGGCCCACGAAGCCTGCTTCGCGCCGATGAGCGACTACTTGTTGCATCGCAATGGTTTGCCGCAACGCGCGCATCACTGGGCGATCCGCAGCGCCCAGCGTCATCGCCAGAGCAGCGGCGCCAAGATCGACCGCCTGCTCGGACACATCCGCGAGCTCGGCGCGGTCAAGTCTTCGGACTTCGAACGCGAGGCGGGCTCCGCCGGCGGCGGTTGGTGGGGCTGGAAAGAAGAGAAGCGCTGGCTCGAAGCCGGCTTCGCCCTCGGCGAGCTGATGGTCGCGCGGCGCGACAATTTCCATCGCGTTTACGACCTGGCCGAACGCGTCGCCGGCGTAGCCGTGCCGGGTTGGGATAGCACGCCGATCGAGGCCGCGACGGTGCGGCGCGACACCATCCTGAAGTCGGTGCGCGCGCTCGGCATCGCCCAGGCGCGCTGGATCGCCGATTACTACCGCTTGCGTCCGCGCCTGCGCGATGCCGACCTGGCCGAACTGGTCGAGGCCGGCGACTTGCTGCGGGTCGAGGTCAAGGGTTGGCAGTCGCCGGGCTATGTCCATCGCGATCACGCCGACTCGCTCGCGCTGGCCGCAGGCGGGCGGCTGCGCGCGACCCACTCGACCTTGCTGTCGCCGTTCGATCCGGTGGTCTGGGATCGCGAACGCGCCAGCGAATTGTTCGGCTTCGACTACACCCTGGAGTGCTACACGCCGGAGCCGAAGCGGCGCTACGGCTATTTCGTCCTGCCGATCCTGGCGCGCGGGCGCCTGGTCGGGCGGCTCGACGCGAAAGCGCATCGCGCGCACGGCGAGTTCGAGGTCAAGGCCTTGTATCTCGAAGAGGACGTCGTCGCCGACGAAGCGCTTGCCGCGGACATCGCCCGCGCGATCGACGACTGTGCGCGCTGGCACGAGACGCCGGCGGTGCGATTGACGCGGTGCCGGCCGGCAGCGTTCGCCAAACCGCTCAAGGCGGCGTTGGCGGCCTTGGCCTGAGCCGCAGGCGTCGGTGCCAGGCAGAGACCGCGACGGCTTAACCTGAGCGCTGCACGATCACCACGCAGGCCGCGACCAGGCCGAGCAGGGGGATCAGGTTCAACACCAGCGCCGGCACCGCGATGCTGTGGCGTTCGCGGCGGAACAGGGCGACGATCGCGAGCAGGCTGCCGAACAGCCAGCTCGCTGCGGTGAACAGGATCGCGCGGCCGGTGCAGTGCAGGCTCCAGGTGCCGCACTTGTCGTCCGGGGTCAGGCCGAACACGAACAGCCAGGCCAGTACCGGGCCGAGCAACAGGGCGAACCAGGCCAGGACGCCGAACAAACGCGGCCGCGCGTACTCGACGCCGGCGTCGGGAAAGGCTTCGGCCAGCGTTTCGGCGTAGGCATCGGCATCGCGCTCGCTCAAGGCGCTTTCGGCGCGTTCAACGGCCATGGCGCGGTCCCTCCGCAAGGCGCCTGCCAAGGGCGGGCCGGTAGCGATGATCGGGGCGTCCTTCCATTTCGAACTCCTTGCCCATCGATGCGCTCAAGTTGCCGCAAGCCGCGGCATGGCCGCGTGATGCCGGAGAGAACGCCGCAAGGCGCTTGTTGCGAAAAAGAAACGGGCCACAAAGAAACGCGCCGCGGGCGGGGTGGAACTCCCTAAGACGAACGCAGTCTCGGGCGAAGACCGTCCAAGATCGACGCCGCGGCAAGCTGGCGGCGCCCGAAAAAAGCCGCACGAGGCGACGGGGATTCTTTAGAAACGCCGCACAAGGCGGCGGCCAGTCCTCAAGAGAAACGCCGCACAAGGCGGCAGCCAATCCTCAAAAAGAAACGCCGCACAAGGCGGCGTTTCGTTTCTGACCCGTGGCGGAGGGCGAGATTCAGACTTCCAGCGTCGCCAGGTCGCCCTTGGTTTCCAGCCAGGACTTGCGGTCGCTGGCGCGCTTCTTGGCCAGCAGCATGTCCATCAGCGAATGGGTCTGGGCGTTGTCGTCGATGGTCAGCTGGACCAGGCGGCGGGTGTCGGGGTGGATGGTCGACTCGCGCAGCTGCGAGGCGTTCATCTCGCCCAGGCCCTTGAAGCGGGTGACGTTGACCGCGCCGCTGAGGCCCTTCTTGCGGTCGCCTTTTTCGCGCTCGATCTTTTCCAGGAGGATGCGTTTTTCCTCCTCGTCGAGGGCGTAGAACACGGTCTTGCCCACGTCGACGCGGAACAGCGGCGGCATCGCCACGAAGATGTGGCCGCTGGCGACCAACGCCGGGAAGTGGCGCAGGAACAGGGCGCTGAGCAGGGTGGCGATGTGCAGGCCGTCGGAGTCGGCGTCGGCGAGGATCACCACCTTGCCGTAGCGCAGGCCGCTGATGTCTTCCTTGCCGGGGTCGCAACCGATCGCGACCGCCAGGTCGTGCACTTCCTGCGAACCCAGCACGCTGCCGGAGGCGACTTCCCAAGTGTTGAGGATCTTGCCGCGCAGCGGCAGGATCGCCTGGAAGTCCTTGTCGCGGGCCTGGCGCGCGCTGCCGCCGGCCGAATCGCCTTCCACCAGGAACAGCTCGGTGCGCGAGAGGTCCTGCGAGCTGCAGTCGGCGAGCTTGCCGGGCAGGGCCGGGCCCTGGGTGATCTTCTTGCGGGTGATCTGCTTTTCGGTCTTCAGGCGCGCGGCGGCGCGCTCGATGGCGAGTTGGGCGATGCGCTCGCCCAATTCCGTGTGTTGGTTCAGCCACAGCGAGAACGCGTCGTGGGCGGCGCCCTCGACGAAGCCGGCGGCCTGGCGCGAGGACAGGCGTTCCTTGGTCTGGCCGCTGAACTGCGGGTCGGTCATCTTGATGCTGAGCACGAAGGCGACCCGGTCCCAGACGTCTTCCGGGGCCAGCTTGACGCCGCGCGGCAGCAGGTTGCGGAAGTCGCAGAACTCGCGCAGCGCGTCGGTGAAGCCGGTGCGCAGGCCGTTGACGTGGGTGCCGTGCTGGGCGGTCGGGATCAGGTTGACGTAGCTTTCCTGGACCAGTTCGCCGTCGGGCACCCAGGCCACCGCCCAGTCGACCACTTCGGTGTCTTTCTTGAGCTGGCCGACGAACAGGTCCGGCGGCAGCAGCTCGCGCTGCGGCTGGCCCTCGCGCAGCTCGCCCGACAGGTAGTCGCGCAGGCCGTCTTCGTAGTACCACTCGATGCGCTCGCCGCTGGCCTCGTCGAACAGCTTGACGTTGAGGCCCGGGCACAGCACCGCCTTGGCGCGCAGCACGTGCTTGATCGAGCGCAGGTTGAACTTGGGCGTGTCGAAATACTTCGCGTCGGGCCAGAAGCGCACGCGGGTGCCGGTGTTCTTCTTGCCGACCGAGTTGACCACTTCCAGCGGGGTGGCGCGGTCGCCGTTCTGGAAGGTCATGCGGTATTCGTTGCCGTCGCGCTTGATGTGCACTTCGACCAGCTTGGACAGCGCGTTGACCACGCTCACGCCGACGCCGTGCAGGCCGCCGGAGAAGGTGTAGTTCTTGTTGCTGAACTTGCCGCCCGCGTGCAGGCGCGTGAGGATCAGCTCGACGCCGGGGATGCCTTCCTCGGGGTGGATGTCGACCGGCATGCCGCGGCCGTCGTCGGAGACCTCGCAACTGCCGTCGGCGTGCAGGGTGACCTCGATGCTGCGGGCGTGGCCGGCCAGCGCCTCGTCGACCGCGTTGTCGATGACCTCCTGCGCCAGATGGTTCGGGCGGGTGGTGTCGGTGTACATGCCCGGGCGTCGTTTGACGGGGTCCAGCCCGGAGAGGACTTCGATGTCGGCGGCGTTATAGCGACTGCTCATTAACTGAAGGGCGTGGCCGTGGTGTTCGGAGCGGCGAGAATGGCGACGGCGGGCTAGGTGGTCAAGCCGCACGACGTGAAGAGTGGTCAAGAAGCTTGGCCCACTTGCGTCTCGCCCGGCGAGACCGGCTGAGACGGGCGGCCGGCCTGCTCGAGCGGACGCCGCGGCGGCCAGGCAGGGCGGGTTGATATCGGTCGATTCAGCCACCAGCATGGGGGTAGGGGTTAGGGTCCGCCGCGTCGCTCTGGGAAGCGGTGCGCCGAACGGCTCATCGCCCACGACACACGGCGCAGCCCGTCGCGCCGGTCCCCATTCCGTCAGGAGGCCACACCATGAACATCCGCAAGCTCGTGCTCCCCGCCGCCATCGCCGCCGCCCTGGCCATGCTGGCCGCGCCTGCCGCCTTCGCGCAGCAGGACCCGCAGGCCGACGCCAAGAAGGCCGAAGAGGCCAAGAAAGCCGAGGATGCGAAGAAGGCCGAAGCCCAGAAGAAGGCCAAGGCCGACAAGAAGCAGTCCGGCGACCGCGGCGTCGAGCCGGAGGAAGAGGGCGACAAGTAAGTCTTCGCCGATCTCCGGTTCCGTTGCGAAAACCCAGCGCCCCGGCCTTGCCGGGGCGTTTTCTTTGCGAGCCTCGTGCCGAGGGCTGCCGGCTGCGTGCCTCGAATGGCGGCTCGCCTCGTGCCCGACCGAGTTAATCTAGGCGTAATCGCCGATGCGGTCCCATGCATCGGCTGGCAGCGACTTTCGTTCGGGGGAGCGATGAAACTTCAACTGTGCGCCTTGTTCATCGGCGTATCGATCAGCTGCGGGGTGGCACGTTCCAAGGACGTGGATCCGGACAAGCTGGTGCCTGCGACCCAGGCCGGCGAGCTGAGATTGGATCGGTCTTTCACTTACGAGTACACGAGCTACCGGGTACTGCGCCAGTTCGTGTTGACGCCCGGCGTCTATCGGCCGGAGTTTTCGAGCAAGCAGGGCGTCTATTACCGTGGCCCGACGCATGCGGTCGAAATGGTTCTGACCTATGACAACGCCTTCGAGAAGAACCACGTCGAACGCAGGCCTCCGCTCGAGGGCGGGGTCTTCCTCGACCGTTCCGGCGCCGCGCTGATTTACCACTACGTGCAGGCCGCACAAGCGCCCGCCAGGAGTGCGCAGGAACCCGGCGGCGGGGCGATTCCCAACCTTGTCGATCGCTACCTCGCCTCCCGCGACGGCAAGATCACCTTTGCGCGGAAGATGCGGCCCAGCATGGATTTGGCGCGGCTGCTCAAGCCCGAATCGCCGCCGAGCGGGGCTGCACCCTAGACCCAGGTGGGGCATCGTCGATCGCCGGCTCGTTTTGCCTGCCGTTCCGGGGTAGCGTTAAGTCCGACAAACCCGCCGTCCGGGGAGGTTCGATGAGCGTCCGCATCGTCAGGCTTGGAAGCCCGCGCGCCGAGGGCGAGGGCACCCGCATCGGCACCGTACGGCGTCCGCCGCGCGGGGTGCCGAAGAGCGAGTTCGCGACCCAGGATTGGTACGACGTGTGGTTCCCGAATCTGGCGCCGAGCGCGGACACGATCAAGCTCGGCCAACAGGCGCAGACTCCGGCGCAATGGCAGGCCTTCGTGCGCAAGTACCGCGCCGAGATGGCCACCCCGGACGCCGGCCACACCCTGCAACTGCTCGCGACCCTGTCCCGGCACAGCGATTTCTCGGTCGGCTGCTATTGCGAGGACGAGGCGCATTGCCATCGTTCGGTCCTGCGCGAGCTGTTGGCCGAGAAGGGCGCCGAGCTGGCCTGAGCTGCTTAGCCTCCCAGGGTAGGAGCGGCGCAAGCCGCGACCGCGCGGCTTCGACCGCCGGCGCAGGTCGCGGCTTACGCCGCCCCGACCCAAGGCAGGGGACCGCGCTCGGAGAGCGCACTTGCGGCAGAGCTTGGGCCGCAACCTCCCCGGNCCCGATAACGCCGATTCCGCCGCAGGCCTTGCCGCAGCTGGCTTTGCGGGGCGTCCGGGCGATCGCCGGCGCTGTCAAGCAGTCGCGGGCCAAGCCGTCAGTCGGTAAACTACGGCTTTCCAGCGGCAGCAAAATCCATGACTCCCCTGATTTTCGTCACCGGCGGCGTGGTGTCCTCCTTGGGTAAGGGCATCGCGGCAGCCTCGTTGGCGGCCATCCTCGAAGCGCGCGGGCTGCGCGTGACGATGATGAAGCTCGACCCCTATATCAACGTCGATCCGGGCACGATGAGCCCGTTTCAGCACGGCGAGGTCTACGTCACCGACGACGGTGCCGAGACCGACCTCGACCTCGGCCACTACGAGCGCTACCTGCGCACGCGCCTGAGCCGCAAGAATTCGATCACGACCGGCCGGATCTACGAGAACGTGATCCGTAAGGAACGCCGCGGCGATTACCTCGGCGGCACCGTCCAGGTCATCCCGCACATCACCGACGAGATCAAGCGCTGCATCGTCGAGGCCACCGAAGGCTTCGACGTCGCCCTGGTCGAGGTCGGCGGCACGGTCGGCGACATCGAGTCGTTGCCGTTCCTGGAAGCGATCCGCCAGTTGCGCACCGAGCGCGGCCCCGAGCACGCGCTGTTCATGCACCTGACCTTGGTGCCGTTCATCGCCGCCGCCGGCGAACTGAAGACCAAGCCGACCCAGCACTCGGTCAAGGAACTGCGTTCGATCGGTATCCAGCCCGACGTGCTGCTGTGCCGCAGCGAGCAGCCGCTGCCCGACAGCGACCGCCGCAAGATCGCCTTGTTCACCAACGTGCCGGAAAAGGCCGTCATCTCGGCGGTCGACCTCGACAACATCTACAAGCTGCCGCAGTGGTTCCACGAGCAGGGCCTGGACGCGATCGTCCTCGACCGCCTGCGCATCCAGGCCGGCCCGGCCGAACTGCGCGAATGGAACGAAGTGGTCGATGCCACCGAGCATCCGGTCGACGAGGTCACCATCGCCGTGGTCGGCAAGTACATCGACCACCAGGATGCCTACAAGTCGCTGTCGGAAGCGCTCAAGCACGGCGGTCTGCGCCAGCGCACCAAGGTCAAGCTGAAGTGGCTGGAATCCAGCGAGATCGAGCGCGACGGCGTGGAATCGCTGAAGGGCGTCGACGGCATCCTGGTGCCGGGCGGCTTCGGCGATCGCGGCTTCGAGGGCAAGGTCACGACCGCGAACTACGCACGCGAGCAGAAGATTCCGTACTTCGGCATCTGCTACGGCATGCAGGCGGCGGTGGTCGACTATGCGCGCCACGTCGCCGGCCTCGACAACGCCAACAGCACCGAGAACGACAAGAACAGCCCGCACCCGGTCATCGGCCTGATCACCGAGTGGCGCACCGCCACCGGCGAAGTCGAGCGCCGCAGCGAAACCAGCGACCTCGGCGGCACCATGCGTCTGGGCCTGCAGGACCAGCGCATCAAGCCCGGCACCCTGGCGCGCGAGTTGTACGGCAAGGACGTGGTCGGCGAGCGTCACCGCCACCGCTACGAGTTCAACAACCGCTATCGCAGCCAGCTCGAGGACGCCGGCCTGGTGATCTCGGCCAAGTCCATGGACGACCTGCTGGTCGAGATGGTCGAACTGCCGCGCAGCGAGCACCCCTGGTACCTGGCTTGCCAGGCACACCCGGAATTCCTGTCGACGCCGCGCGACGGCCATCCGCTGTTCATCGGTTTCGTGCGCGCCGCGCGCGAGGCCAAGGCCGGCGGCAAGCTGCTGCGTGAGGTCACCGGTTGAATCCGGCTCCGGCCGATCCGGACCCGGGCGCGCAAGCGCGGGCGAGCGTCGGCCGGCCTGCACGTAACGATTTTCGCGGTACCGGCCGTTGGCTGATGTGGCTGGCCGCGGCTGTGCTGGTCGCCGGATACCTCACGTATCGGGCGATCCTCGGCGAGGCCGCCGACGGTCTCGGCCTGCTGGGCGCGACCGTATTCACCATCACCCTGGCCATCGCCGGACCTTTGGGCTTGATCGGGGGCGTACTGTGGCTGGTCGGTGTGGTGCGTTCGGCGCGTTCGAAACGCTTAAGCGGGCCCGGGGCATGATCGCCGGGCCGCGATCGCCGGGCTTGTCTGCGGCGGGCGCGGCAACCACTGATGAAGATTCCTTCGTACTCATGAATTCAGGAAGCAAGCGATGAAACTCTGCGGCTTTGACGTCGGCCTCGACCAGCCTTTCTTTCTGATCGCCGGCCCCTGCGTGATCGAGTCGATGCAATTGCAGCTCGACGTCGCCGGCCAGCTCAAGGAAATCACTTCCTCGCTCGGCATTCCCTTCATCTTCAAGTCGAGCTTCGACAAGGCCAACCGCACCTCGGCGACGAGTTTCCGCGGCCCGGGCATGGAGGAGGGGCTCAAGGTCCTGGCCGAGGTCAAGCGCCAGATCGGCGTGCCGGTGCTGACCGACGTGCACGAGTACACGCCGATGGACGAGGTCGCCTCGGTCGTCGACGTGCTGCAGACCCCGGCCTTCCTGTGCCGCCAGACCGATTTCATCCAGAAGGTCGCGCGCGCCGGCAAGCCGGTCAACATCAAGAAGGGCCAGTTCCTCTCGCCCTGGGAGATGAAGCACGTCACCGCCAAGGCCCAGGCCACCGGCAACCAGCAGATCATGGCCTGCGAGCGCGGCGCGAGCTTCGGCTACAACAACCTGGTCAGCGACATGCGCTCGCTGTCGGTGATGCGCGACACCGGTTGTCCGGTGGTGTTCGACGCGACCCACTCGGTGCAGTTGCCCGGCGGCATGGACGGCAAGTCCGGCGGCCAGCGCGAGTTCGTGCCGGTGCTGGCGCGTGCGGCGATCGCGGTCGGCGTCTCGGGTGTGTTCATGGAAACTCATCCGCGCCCCGAGGAAGCCCTGTCCGACGGCCCCAACGCGGTGCCGCTGCCGAAGATGCGCGCGCTGCTCGAGACCATGGTCGAACTGGACCGCATCACCAAGAAGAACGGCTTCCTGGAACAAGATTTCTGATGTCGCCCGCGTTGCGGTTCGAACCCGGCCGCAGCGCGGCCGTCGCTGGGCCGGGGCGCGCGTCGTCCCGCCCGCATTCCGGCAAGCACATATCGGGCTGGCCGGAGCGGTTCTGCCGCGCTGCCTGCAGCGTGTCCGTGCGGCCCCTCCGGATCGATTCGATCCGCCACCGAATGTCGCCAATTTCGACGGCGCCCACCCGGGCCGGCCGCGATCTCGGCTATCGTTCGTCCCGACCCCTTTCCCACTGAACCCCGACTCTTCCGACATGAGCACGATCACCCAGATCCACGCCCGCGAAATCCTCGACAGCCGAGGCAACCCGACCCTGGAAGCCGAGGTCACCCTGGCCGACGGCAGCTTCGGCCGCGCCCTGGTCCCCTCCGGCGCTTCGACCGGCAGCAAGGAAGCGGTTGAACTGCGCGACGGCGACAAGACCCGTTACCTCGGCAAGGGCGTGCGCAAAGCCGTCGAGAACGTCAACACCACCATCGCCCAGGCGCTCAAGGGCCTGGACGCGACCGACCAGGCCGGCCTCGACCGCCGCATGATCGATCTGGACGGCACCGAGAACAAAGGCCGCCTGGGCGCGAACGCGCTGCTCGGCGTTTCCCTGGCCAATGCGCATGCGGTCGCCGCCTCGCGCAAGCTGCCGCTGTGGAAGCATCTGGCCGGCGACCGCGCCGCAGTGCTGCCGGTGCCGATGATGAACATCATCAACGGCGGCGCCCATGCCGACAACAACGTCGACCTGCAGGAATTCATGATCCTGCCGGTGGGCGTGCCGACCTTCGCCGAGGCGCTGCGCGCCGGCGCCGAGGTGTTCCACGCGCTGAAGTCGGTGCTCAAGGGCCGCGGCCTCAGCACCGCGGTCGGCGACGAGGGCGGTTTCGCCCCCGACCTGCGCAGCAACGAGGAAGCGCTGGAAACCATCCTCGAAGCGATCGGCAAGGCCGGCTACAAGGCCGGCGAAGACATCCTGCTGGGCCTGGACGTCGCCTCCACCGAGTTCTTCGACAACGGCAAGTACCACCTCGTCGGCGAAGGCAAGCGCCTGACCAGCGAGCAGTTCGTCGACTTCCTCGCCGGCTGGGCCGCGCAGTACCCGATCGTGACCATCGAAGACGGCATGGCCGAGGACGATTGGGCCGGCTGGAAGCTGCTGACCGACAAGATCGGCAACAAGGTGCAGCTGGTCGGCGACGACCTGTTCGTGACCAACCCGAAGATCTTCAAGGAAGGCATCGACAAGGGCGTGGCCAACTCGATCCTGATCAAGGTCAACCAGATCGGCACCCTGACCGAGACCCTGGAAGCGATCGCGATGGCCGACGCGGCCAAGTACGCGGCCGTGGTCTCGCACCGTTCCGGCGAAACCGAGGACACCACCATCGCCGACATCTCGGTGGCGACCACCGCGACCCAGATCAAGACCGGCTCGCTGTGCCGCAGCGACCGCGTGGCCAAGTACAACCAGCTGCTGCGCATCGAAGAGCAGCTCGGTGCCGCGGCGAAGTACGCCGGACGCGATGCGTTCGTGTCGCTGCGTCGCTGAGCGCGGCTGAGTCGCGATGGTCGAGAAGACGGGCAAGCGCTGGCTGAGCGTGCTGGTACTGGCGTTGCTGGCGCTGCTCGCTTTTCTGCAGTATCGGTTGTGGTGGGCCGGCGGTGGCAGCGGCGGCAGCGTCGCCGCGCTGCAGGCCCAGGTCGACGGCCAGACCCGCGAGAACCAGGGGCTGCAGCAACGCAACGACGCGCTCGCCGCCGAGGTCGAGGACCTCAAGTCGGGCGAGGCAGCGGTCGAGGAGCGCGCGCGCAGCGAGCTGGGCATGATCAAGCCCGGCGAGACGTTCTATCGCGTGGTCGAAGCCAAGCCGCAGGCGCCGGGTGCGAATGCGGCCGCGGCGGTCAGCGCGGTGCAGAACGGCGCGGTGCCGGGCGAGCAGGCCGCGCCGGAAGAATCGAGCCTGGAAGAACAGGTCGACGAACCGCCCAGCGAACTGCCGCCTCCGGCGCCGGAGCCTGTGCCGTCCGGGCCGCCGGCGCATTGAAGCCGTGAGCGCGGAGACAGCGTCGGGCATCTGTTACCGCAAGGGATACGAGACATGATCTGGGCCGTGATTCCCGCTGCCGGCCGCGGCCAGCGCTTCGGCGGGCCGACGCCGAAACAATATCTGCATGCGGCCGGCAAGCCGCTGATCGAGCACGCTCTGAACGCCTTGCTTGCGCACCCGCGCGTGGCCGGGGCGATGGTCGCGCTGTCGCCCGCCGACACGCTTTGGCCGGGCTGGACCGAGCTGCACGGCAAACCGGTGTTGCGTTGTATCGGCGGCGGCGAGCGCGCCGATTCGGTGCTGGCGGCCTTGCGCGCGCTGCCCGAGGAGGTCGGGGACGAGTCCTTGGTGCTCGTGCACGATGCGGCCCGGCCGAACCTGCGTCGCGGCGATATCGATCTGCTGATCGCGGCGGCCGAAACCGGCGCCGACGGCGCGATTCTCGGTGCGCCCTTGCGCGACACCCTGAAGCGCGCCGCCGTCGGCCGCATCGCCGCCACCGAACCGCGCGACGGCCTGTGGCGCGCGTTCACGCCGCAGGCCTTCCGTCGCGGCGCCTTGACCGCGGCACTGGATGCGGCGGCGCAGGCCGGCGTGATCGTCACCGACGAGGCCTCGGCGATGGAGCGCATGGGCGCGAAACCGCACCTGGTCGAAGGCCGCGAGGACAACCTCAAGGTGACCACGCCGGCGGACCTGGCGTTGGCGGAATACCTGCTAGACAAAATCTGAGGAGATCGAAGTGAGGAGTGAAAAGTGAGGAGTGAGGAGCGAGCGAAAGCGCCGCATGCCGGCGCAACGCTCGGCTCCTGCTTCCGCTCACTCCTGAGTCCTCTTCGCTCACTCCTTCTGTGAGGAGTGAGCGACGGCGCGGCATGCTGGCGCCCAACGCTCCGGCTCTTGCTTCGGCTCACTCCTCACTCCTCTTCGCTCATTCCTTTACCGCAGGTCCACTCATGAATATTCGAATCGGCCAAGGCTACGACGTCCACGCATTCGGCGACGGCGACCACATCATGCTCGGCGGGGTGCGCGTGCCGCACGACCGCGGCGTGGTCGCGCATTCCGACGGCGACGTGGTCATCCACGCGCTGTGCGACGCGCTGCTCGGCGCGCTCGCGCTCGGCGACATCGGCCAGCATTTCCCGCCCAGCGACGAGCGTTGGCGCGATGCCGACAGCCGCCAATTCCTGCGTCATTGCCAGGTGCTGATCGCCGAGCGCGGCTACAAACTCGGCAATGCCGACGTCACCGTGGTCTGCGAACGGCCCAAGGTCGGCCCGCACGCGCAGGCGATGCGCGAGGCGTTGGCCGCCGATCTCGGCGTCGAGCTCGATGCGATCAGCATCAAGGCCACCACCAGCGAACAACTCGGTTTCACCGGCCGCCGCGAAGGCATCGCGGCGATGGCGGTATGCCTGCTGGTGTCGGCATGAGCGAGGATTCGCAGGACGGTATGGCGCCGGTCGGCGCCACGCAGGACGCCGCGCTCGCCCGCGCCCACGGTGCGGCCGTGCTCAGCGCGCGCATCCGCACTTCGTCGGAGGATTTCCGGGTCGAGGAACTGCCCGGTTTCGCCGCCAGCGGCAGCGGCGAGCATTTGCTGCTGACCGTGGAAAAGCGCGGCATGAACACCGCCTTCGCGGCCAAGCGCATCGCCGCCTGGGCCGGCATCGGCGAGGTCGGGATCGGCTACGCCGGGCTCAAGGACCGGCATGCGGTCACCGTGCAGCGCTTCAGCGTGCACCTGCCCAAGCGCATCGCGCCGGACCTGGCCGGCCTGCAGGACGACGAGTTGCGCGTGCTCGACAGCCAATGGCATGCGAAGAAACTGCCGCGCGGCGCCTTGGCCGGCAACCGCTTCGTGCTGACCCTGCGCGAGATCGAAGGCCAGCGCGAGGCGATCGATGCACGCCTGGCCCACATCGCCGCACGCGGCGTGCCGAACTATTTCGGCGAACAACGCTTCGGCCGCGACGGCGACAACGTCGCCAACGCCCTGGCGATGTTCGGCGGGCGCCGGGTGCGCCGCGAGCAACGCAGCCTGTTGCTGTCGGCGGCGCGTTCGGAACTGTTCAACCGCGCCCTCGCGGTGCGTGTGGCCGACGGCAGTTGGGACGGTTTGCGCGACGGCGCGCCGCTCGCCGGCGAGGTCTGGGCCCTGGCCGGCAGCCGCAGCGTGTTCGGCCCCGAAGCCTGGAGCGAAACGCTCGCGCAACGTCTGGCCGCTTTCGACATCCATCCCAGCGGACCCTTGTGGGGGCGCGGCGAACTGCGCAGCACCGACGCGGTACGGGCGTTGGAGCTGGCCGCGCTCGAAGGCGAGCAGGTCTTGGCCCTGCGCGCGGGTCTGGAAGCGGCGGGACTCGATCAGGAGCGCCGTGCGCTGCGTCTGCGCCCGGATGGCCTGGCCTGGCGCTGGCTCGACGACGGTGCCCTGGAAGTGTCTTTCGCTTTGCCGGCCGGCGCCTATGCGACCGTGGTTCTGGCCGAGCTCGGCGAGATCCGTTCCGGCCCGGGCTGAGGTCGAATCCGCGTTCGCGCGATTCTCGCCAACCCAGGCGGCGCTTGCCTCAAACCAACGGATTCGCCCGCGTTCTCGCCGCTTTCGGCCTTCGTAAACGACCGTTCGTCGGGTGCGACGTGGTGGCACTGGTTCACGATTCCGGCCGGCGTATAAGCCGAAGGTGACAGCCGGCAGGTGCCGGTTGCCGTTCGGTCGCGCCAAGCCGCCGCCGGACTCCACCGCGTCAGGGAGTCGGGTCATGAACGCTATGTTGCGTATTGCCGTCCTGTCGTTGTCGGTGCTGGGCCTGGCGGCGTGCGCCGGCACCCAGACCAAGAGCAGCTATGCCGAGCCGTCGGTTTCCAGACACGCCGTCGCCGGCATGTCGCGCGACGATCATTACGTCAGCGCGGTCGAGCGCCTCGCCAAGAGCCGCGGCATCGAAGTGGTCTGGGTCAATCCGCCGGACCGCCGCACGATAGGCGGGCATCAGGAAGAGTGACGCCGCCGGCGGGTCCGCCCCGAGGGTCGGGTTCGAACTCGGCCCAGGGGCTCAGCGCCGTTTGCGCGGCGCGAGCAGTACCAGCACCGCTCCGGTGCCGCCCTGCGCGGGCGGTGCCGAGTGGAAGGCCAGGGTGTCGGCGCGCTGGCGCAGCATCCGGTCGACCAGGTTCTTGAGCACCGGCAGGCCGCGGCTGTCGACGAAGTCGTTGCCGCCGCCGCGGCCTTTGCCGTGGATCACCCGCACGCAGCCCACGCCGTGTTCGCGGGCATCGTTGAGGAAGGCGCGCAGCAGCGCCTCGGCCTCGCGCACAGGGCTGCCGTGCAGGTCCAGTTCTTCCTGCGCCGAGATCTCGCCGCGTTTCAGGCGCGCGAACACCCGCGGCGGCAATTCGTCGCGGCGATAGCTCAGCGCATCGCCGGCTTCGAGCAGGTTTTCTTCCAGGGCATGGCGGAACTCGTCGCGGGCCTCGGCCTCGTCGCGTTCGGCCATGCGTGCGCGCGGGCGCGGCTTCGGCGAGGTCGGCGGCAGCGGCGCGTCGGGCAGGCGGCGGACCTCGCCGATCGCGGCACGGAACAGGGCCGCGTCGTCGCTGTCGTCGTCGGGACGGTCGGGTGGGGGCGTCATGGCCACAGCATAAAAGCCCCGGCCCATCCTTGGGACCTGCGACCCGTCGGTATCGGGCCGGCACCGGGGAAAAACGAAAGAGCGGTGCGCGCCAAGAAGTCCCCTCGCGCCGTTCGGCGCGCATGCGTCGGCGAACACCGCGAGCATTCAGTTCAGCATGGACGGCGGGCGATGCGTGGGCCGGCCTGTAAGAACAGACAGGTGAGGGCCGGGCAGGGCAGATGCGGCCCGGGCGAGTGCCGGGGCCGAATCGCCGCGGGCTCGCAGGCGGCCGCAGCGATGACAGGCAGCGGGACAGACTGCGGTTATAGGAAGATCAGCCCCAGCGCCACCGCACGCGCGCAGGCGGCGCGCCGGCCCTTGACGCCGAGCTTGCGCGAGACCTGCTGCAGGTGGAAGTTCACCGTGCGCTCGCTGATCCGCAGGATCACCGAGATCTCCCACGAGGTCTTGCCGACCGCCGACCAGCGCAGCACTTCGCGCTCGCGTTCGCTGAGCGTCGGCAGCGGTTGGCGCTGGCGCATCAGGCGGTCGAGGGTGGCCTGCATGCAATTGACGAAATACACCGCCGAGGCGACCGTCGGGACCATCTCGCGCGGGTCGACGATCGCGGTGTGGGTGAAGGTCATGAACGACCAGCGCATGCCCTGCGACCAGCTCGGCACGGTGATGCCGCCGCGCAGGCCGTGTTCGCCGGCGATCTCGAGCGTGCGTCGCGTGCGCTGCATCAGGTAGACGCGTTGGCCGAGCTCGTAGCTGGTCTGGCCGCGACAGTTCCATGACGCCGCCGGCAGGCCCTCGCGGGCCTGGATGATGCGCGGGTCGGAGCGTTCGGCCTGGGCCGAGGCGAGGCCGGGATAGGTCTTGGACCAGTCGCTGGCGAAATCCTCGAAGTAGAAGAAATCCTTGGACGGCCCGCCGCCCTGGCCGGGCTGCAGCGCCGGCTCCTGCAGTTTCATCGCATAGCCATGATGCTGAAACCCGAGCGCCCTGGTATAGGCGGACGTGGCGGACTTCACTTCGTCGAGCGACTGGGCCCGAAACACGCGATCGATATGCTCCCAATACTGCATGCCTTACCTGCATTCAGTCGGTACGGAGCCCATCTTAACGCCAGGCGCCTGTCCGAACCCCCCGGCCAGATCGGGTATCATCCTGCCTTTGATTGCGGAATCCTCATGCGCGTATTGGTCAGCAACGACGACGGCGTCGACGCACCCGGCATTCGCATTCTCGCTCAGGGGCTGCGCGAGGCCGGTCACGAGGTGCTGGTGGTTGCTCCCGATCGCGACCGCTCCGGCGCCAGCAATTCGCTGACGCTGGACATGCCGATCCGCGTGCACAAGCTCGACGAGTCGACCTGGCGCGTGTCCGGCACCCCGACCGACTGCGTGCACGTGGCGATCACCGGCATGCTCGAAGCCGAGCCCGACATCGTCGTGTCCGGCATCAACAATACCGCCAACCTCGGCGACGACGTGATCTATTCGGGCACCGTCGCCGCGGCGATGGAAGGCCGTTTCCTCGGCCTGCCGGCCGTGGCCATGTCGCTGGCGACCGCCGACCACGTCGGCCATCACTACGAAACCGCGGCGCGCGCGGCGGTGGAGATCATCGCCCGCCTGCGCACCGATCCGCTGCCGGCCGACACCATCCTCAACGTCAACGTGCCCGATCTGCCCTGGGGCGAGATCGCCGGTTTCGAAGTCACCCGCCTGGGCAACCGCCACCGCGCCGAAGCCTGCACCCCGCAACAAGACCCGCGCGGCCGCCAGTGGTGGTGGATCGGCGCGGCCGGCGCCGAGCAAGACGCAGGCCCCGGCACCGACTTCCAGGCCGTGCGCACCGGCAATATCTCGATCACCCCGATTCACGTCGACCTGACCCGCTATCAGGCGCTCGAACAGGTCGCCAGTTGGGTCGGCGGCCTGGCCGCCGCGCTCGCGCAGCCGGAGCCACGGGCGCCGGAGTCGACCGCATGATCCAGCGCATGCGCCTGCAGCCCGAAGCGATCGGCAGCGGCCTGACCTCGCAGCGCGTGCGCGACCGCCTGGTCGAGCGCCTGCGCGAGGCCGGCATCCGCGACGAGCGCGTGCTCAACGCGATCCGCACCGTGCCGCGCCACCTGTTCGTCGACGAAGCGTTGGCGATGCGCGCCTACGAAGACACCGCCTTGCCGATCGGCCACGGCCAGACCATTTCCCAACCCTGGGTGGTGGCCAAGATGACCGAGGCCCTGCTCGAAGACGGCATACCCGGCAAAGTGCTGGAGATCGGCACCGGCTCGGGCTACCAGGCCGCGATCCTCGCCGCGCTCGGCCTGGAAGTGCATACCGTCGAACGCATCGGCGAGTTGCTGCGCACCGCGCGCAAGCGATTCCGCCAACTCGGTCTCAACGTGCGCAGCAAGCACGACGACGGCCGCATCGGTTGGCCCGAAAACGGTCCCTTCGACGCGATCATCGTCACCGCGGCCGCGCCTGCGCTGGTCGATGCCTTGACCGACCAGCTCGCCGTCGGCGGCACCCTGATCGCGCCGGTCGGCGCGTCCTCGTCGCAGTCGCTGTTGAAGCTGCGCAAGGACGCCGACGGCAACATCAGCCAACATACGCTCGCGCCGGTGGTCTTCGTGCCATTGCTGTCGGGCATGATCGACTGACACCTCACCCGACAGGGGTTCGCTTTTGAAGATCTTCGGACCGCTCTACGAGCGCGCGTTGACCTGGGCCCGGCATCGCCACGCGCCGGCCTATCTCACCGGCTTGAGCTTCGTGGAAGCCATCATTTTCCCGATCATGCCCGAGGTGATGCTGGCGCCGATGTGCGTCGGTGCGCCGCGGCGCGCGTTCTGGTTCGCCACCTTGAGCCTGATCGGCTCGATGGCCGGCGCCCTGGTCGGCTATGCCCTGGGCCATTACGCCTTCGAGGCGCTCAAGCCGGTGTTCGCGGCGATGGGCATGCTCGCCGGCATCGAGTCCGGCATCGCCACGGTCCAGGCCAAGATGGCCGAATCGCCGTGGGCGGTGTTCACCTTCCTGGTCCTCGGCGGTTTCATGCCGATCCCGATGAAGGTGTTCACCTGGGCGTCGGGTATCGTCGGCGTGCCTATGCTGCAATACGTGCTGAGCATGTTGATCGGCCGCGGCAAGCGCGTGTTCCTGCTGGCGCTGGCGATCCGCATCGGCGGCGAACGCGCCGAGGCGACGCTGCGACGCTACATCGAGCCGATCGGCTGGATTGCCACGGCCATCATCGCGGTCGCCGTAGTCTGGCTGATATGGCGCTCGCAGCAGGGCTGAGGCCGCTGCGGACCCCGCAATGACGAAACACCGGTACATGGACGCTGCAAGAGGATGCGCATGATCAAGACGACCCGGACCCCGACCCTGGCGATGGCCGCCTGCGTTCTGGCCGCGCTTGCCCTGATCGGCTGTTCGAGCACGGTGGTCCGCGAACCCTCGCGCGGTCATTCCAGCCGCGGCCCGTCGCGCCCCTCCTCGCGTCCGGCGCCGCCGCGTCCATCCAGGCCGAAGCCCGGCGCGACCATCGTCGTGCAGCGCGGCGAAGGCTTGTATCGCATCGCCACCAACAACGGCATCCAGGTCGCCGACCTCGCCGCCTGGAACGGCCTCTCGCCGCCTTACACCCTTTACCCGGGCCAGCGTCTGCGCCTGTACCCGTCCAGCGGCGGCGGGACTCGCCCATCGCCAGGGGCACCGTCGAGCGCGGGCACCAGCGCGCCGCGCCCCGTGCCGGCGGCGCCGGTCGCCGCACCGATCAACAGCGGTATCCGCTGGCGTTGGCCGGCCGACGGCCCCTTGCTGAGCCGCTACGTCGCCAACGAGCCGACCAAGCAGGGCGTCGACATCGCCGGCTCCAGCGGCGCCGCGGTCCGCGCGGCTGCCGACGGCGTGGTGGTCTATTCGGGCACCGGCCTGGTCGGCTACGGCGAGCTGATCATCGTCAAGCACAACGAACAGTGGCTGTCGGCCTACGGCCACAACCGCAAGCGCCTGGTCAACGAGGGCCAGGTGGTCAAGTCCGGCGAACAGATCGCCGAGATGGGGCGCAGCGGCGCCGCGCGCGACATGCTGCACTTCGAGGTGCGCTACAACGCCAAGCCGGTCGATCCGTTGTTGTACCTGCCGGCGAAGTAATCGGCCGCGCACCCGCCGTCGCGGCGGGGCGCCGAGTCAGCCCATGGATTTCGCGACCTTGAAAGCGGCCTGGCCATGGATCGGCATCGTCGACTGTCCGGGCCGGTTCGTGCTCAAGGATGCCGATCCCGCGCTGATGCCCGCGGACCTGCTCGGTTCCGATATTCCCGTGTCCGAACACCGCAGCATCCGGGCGCGCGACGCGATTCTCGTCGCGTGGCTGATCGATGGCGGCCTGATTTCCTATCGCCGGGCCGACGGGGGCTGCCTGCACACGCTCAATACGCCCGAGGGCATGACGCGAAAACTGTCGCAGTTGGGCCTCGCGCCGCCTTAGGCGCGGCCACGCATCGCCACCGCGCCTGCCGTTTGCCGATGCGCCGTGCCCCGGGATTCGACCGCAGAAGCACCCGCGCGCGAGCGTGGGCCGGATCGATGCAGAATTAGCCGCGAAAAACAGTCTGAAGGATCAGCATGTCGACACCGCCCGACGAAGACAACACCCGGCCGCTGAGCCTGGACGAGATCGCTCGCCTGGATGCGCTCAAGTCCGACGGCGTGCCGGCTGCGATATTGATCGTCGTGGTGACGCTCGTGGTGGTGTTGATGACGTGGGAACGTTACGGCGCTTTCTGGACCGCGGTGGAGTTGCTCGTCGGCCTCGCAATGGCGGCGATGACGGTGCTGGGCCGTTCCGGCGCCAACGCGAATCTTCAGGCCGACATGGACGGCGGCATCAAGCGGCTCGCCGTGGCGACGGTGGTGAAAGTTACTCATGATGATGAGCAATCTCGCTGCCGCATCGGACTGCGGACCGAGGAAACCCCACCGTGCACGCTCGAATTTATCCCGCCGGCCCGCGTGTTCTTCGAGGTCGAATACGGCGAGCAAGTCCGCATCGCCTATGCGCCGCTCAGCAAGACCGTCATCAGCGTCGTCGCGCTGGGATGCGAGTACGAGCTGGGTGCGCAGAGTACGGCTTCGCAGGCCGCACCGGAGCACGACGATTCGGCCGACGCGCGTCTGCAACTGCGCAGGGCTCAGCGCGACGCCGCGCGAAAACTGCGACGGACCGCGCCGTCCACGCGAGCGGATCTCGACCGCCAGGACGATCTTGGTCAGCTTCGCCCGGAAGCGACGGCGAGCAGCGATGACGCGCCGCAAGCGGCGAAGCCGCGCGTAACCGGGCCCCTCAACGGACACGACCGGGACAGATTGGCTGCGAGGCGAGTGAGCGGCTGCGGAATCGTCGCGTTCCTCTGCATCCTGGGCCTGGTTTTAGCGGTGGTATGCATTTTGGCCAGCTTGAACGGCATCGACGCAGGAGCGACCGCGGCCATGGTGGTCGCGGTTCTCCTGGCGGCGGCCGTGGTGGCTTTCGTCGTGACGAACGAAGACGACAAGTTGCAGTCCGACCTGGACATGGGGGTCAAGGTCAGCGTCTGCGGCCGCATCAGCCACATGCGTACCGAGAGTTCCGAAGGCGGCGGCAGCCCTTATTGCTTCATCACGGTGACGGTCGACGAGCCGCCGCCGCGGACGATCGTGTTCCTGGTGGAAAGCCGCTTGTTCCATGCGCTGCTGCCGGAAGATGCGGTGCGCATCGTCTACGTCCCGGCGAGCAAGACCCTTCTGCATCTGCAGACCGACTCGTACAGCTACTCGTTGCGCCTGGAACCGGATTGACCGCGATCGGCGGCGCTCGATCGAGTGATGACAAGCCGAGGGGCGGCGAAGCTCGGCCGCGACGACGGGGCGGCATCGATATCGGAGGCCGGATCGATAGCGATTTCGACGCGGCAGTTCGACCGCGGCGATGGCGGCGCGCGGAGCGATGCCGCTCTTTAAAGCGCGGCGGGTCGGTTTGCCTCATGTTTCAGGCGAGTGCCGGGCACGCACTGCGATGTCCGGTAGGTGTAGTCGTGTCCCCAGGCGCGGAACCCGGTGGTGTCGATGTGCAGACGGCGAGCATCGTAAAACCCGAGGCCGAAGCCGCTCGCCGGTCCGCGCCGGCGCCAGAACGCGCACAGCTCGCGTGTCGGGGCGTCGGTGGCGAGATCGAAATCGTAGGCGCCGCCGCTCATGTGCCGGCTGCGCGAGCTGCCGCCTTCGCAGCGATTGAGGGCTTCGTCGCGGTATCCGGACGTGATCTCGGCGCCGTCGAGCAGCCCGGCGCCGCGCAGCTCAGCGATCAGGCGCAGGCTGCGCACCGTGTCGGGCCAGGCCGGTTTCGGCGGCAATGCGAATTCGGGCGCGCCGCAGATACGCCAGCGGCGGCCGCTGCGCAGTAACTGCATCATCGGTACGGACTCGCCAGCGCCGTGAGCGAGCAGATAACGGCGATATTCCTCGACCGCGGCGTGGTGGCCGTCGCCGAGCCAGCGCTGGTAGCGCTGCGCCGGCGTAGGCAGGGCGCAGGCGGCGAGCAGGATTGCCGGCATCAGTACGAGGCCACGCGTCGGCCAGCGCAAGCGCGGCCCGGCCGAGCTCATGCGCCGAGCACGAATCCCATGACGATGCGCCGGCCTTCGCCGGCCAGCACGTTGAAGGTGCGCGCGGCGGCGGGGTTGGTCATGGTTTCCAGGCCGACGCCGCGGCCGAGGCAGGCGGCCAGAGTCGCGGGCGGCGGAAACGCCTGGGTCGCGCCGCAACCGAGCACGATCAATTCGGGTTCCAGGGCGAACACCGGCGCCAGGTCTTCGATGGTCAGGGTCTTCACGTCCAGTACCGGCCAATCCTCGATGAGCCGGTTCGGCGCGAGGATGAAGCTGCGTTCCAGGCGGCGATCGTTGACCAGGGCGACCTGGCCGTCGGCGCCCCGCAGGAAGAACTCGTGATCGGGGCGTTCCAGGGTCAGTTGCATGGGGCGGGAATCGGGAATGGGGAGTCGGGAATGGCTTGAAGCCGGAGTGGAGCTGGGGTGGGGGCTTTCCGACTCCCTATGCCCGACTCCCCATTCCCGGCTTCATCAAGTCCGCGGCAGGACGATCTGGCGCTTTTCCTTGCTCGGGCGGTACAGCACGGCGGTATGGCCGATGCGTTGGACCAGGGCGGCGTCGGTGCGCTCGGCAATCTCAGCGATGGCTGCGTCGCGGGTGTCGCGGTCTTCGGCGCCGACCTTGATCTTGATCAGTTCGTGGTGCTCGAGGGCGTTATCGACCTCGGCGACCAGCGCATCGGTGATGCCCTTGCCACCGACCTGGAGCATGGCCTTGAGGTCGTGGGCCTGTCCGCGCAGGAAACGGGTCTGGGCGGAGGTCAACAGGGTGGGCATTGGGTCACACGAACGGAGCGGGAGGGGCGCTCAGGGTATCATGGCGTCCCCAACCCCCACCGGGACGGCCGCCCGCACATGGCGACCCGCAGCAAAAGCAGCCAACGCTGGCTCAAGGAACACTTCTCGGACCCCTTCGTAAAGAAGGCCAAGGCCGAAGGTCTGCGTTCGCGCGCCGCCTACAAACTCGAGGAACTGGTCGAGCGCGACCGGCTGCTCAAGCCGGGCATGGTCGTGGTGGACCTCGGCGCCGCCCCGGGCGGGTGGTCGCAATGGGTCCGCCAGGAGCTGGACCGCCTCAACGCGGCCAAGCCGGGCCGGATCATCGCCCTGGACATCCTGGAGATGCCCGGCCTGGCCGGGGTCGAGTTCATCCTCGGCGATTTCCGCGAGGACCAGGTCTTAACCCAGCTCGAGCAGGCCCTGGCCGGGCAGACCGTGGACCTTGTGCTGTCGGACATGGCCCCCAATATGAGCGGTGTGGACGCGGTGGACCTGCCGCGGGCGATGCACCTTTCCGAGCTGGCGATGGATTTCGCCGACCGGCACCTAAGGGTCGACGGCACCTTCCTGATCAAGCTGTTCCAGGGGGTGGGCTTCGATGATTACGTGCGGGAACTGCGCCGTCGCTACGCCAAGGTCTCGATCCGCAAGCCGGCGGCCTCGCGCAAGCGATCCCCGGAGGTGTACGCGCTGGCGCAGGGCAAGCGGGCCACGCCGACCTGAACGCCAAGGCGTCGGGCCGGCGGCCGGCCGACCCAGCTGCTTTTGGCAGGTGTCCGGTGGCGGGTGGTGTGACAATCTGAGCGGTACCGCCGGCGCAAGAGGCGTCGGAGGACACGAGGCCCCACAGGGCCGCAGGCTAGGAAATACATGAACGATTTGGCCAAGAATCTGCTGCTTTGGGTAATCGTCGCCGTCGTACTGATGGTGGTGTTCCAGGCGTTCGGCCCGCGTGCGGCGGGCACCGATGCGATCTCCTACGATCAGTTCATCGCCCAGGTCCAGAGCGACCGGGTCAAGGAGATCAAATTCTCCGACGATCGCACCACGATCACCGGCACGCGCAAGGACGACACCAAGTTCACCACCTACGCCGCGCAAGACCCTTACCTGATCAACGACCTGCTTAATCACAAGGTCGAGACCGTGCAGACGCCGCAGTCGAGCAGCCCGTCGCTGGTGGTGATCCTGATCAACGTCCTGCCCTGGTTGCTGTTCATCGGCATCTGGGTCTATTTCATGCGCCAGATGCAGCAGGGCGGCAGCAAGGGTGCGATGAGCTTCGGCCGTTCGCGCGCCAAGTTGCAGGGCGAGGACCAGGTCAAGGTGACCCTGGCCGACGTCGCCGGTTGCGACGAGGCCAAGGAAGAAGTCGGCGAGCTGGTCGAGTTCCTGCGCGATCCGTCCAAGTTCCAGAAGCTCGGCGGCAAGATCCCGCGCGGCGTGCTGATGGTCGGCCCGCCGGGTACCGGCAAGACCTTGCTCGCGCGCGCCATCGCCGGCGAAGCCAAGGTGCCGTTCTTCAGCATTTCCGGTTCCGACTTCGTCGAGATGTTCGTCGGCGTCGGCGCCAGCCGCGTGCGCGACATGTTCGAGCAGGCCAAGAAGCACGCCCCCTGCATCATCTTCATCGACGAAATCGACGCGGTCGGCCGTCATCGCGGCGCCGGTCTCGGCGGCGGTCATGACGAGCGCGAGCAGACCCTCAACCAGTTGCTGGTCGAGATGGACGGTTTCGAAGGCGGCGAAGGCGTGATCGTGATCGCCGCGACCAACCGCCCCGACGTGCTCGATCCGGCGCTGCTGCGTCCGGGCCGTTTCGACCGCCAGGTCGTGGTCGGTCTGCCGGACGTGAAGGGCCGCGAGCAGATCCTGCGCGTGCACATGCGCAAGCTGCCGCTGCACGACGACGTCGAGCCGATGACCATCGCCCGCGGCACCCCGGGCTTCAGCGGCGCCGACCTGGCCAATCTCTGCAACGAGGCGGCATTGTTCGCCGCGCGCGAGAACGGCAAGGACGTGCGCATGGAGCACTTCGACAAGGCCCGCGACAAGATCCTGATGGGCGCCGAGCGCCGCTCGATGGCCATGAGCGAAGACGAGAAGAAGCTGACCGCCTACCACGAGGCCGGCCACGCCATCGTCGGCCGCGTCGTGCCCGAGCACGACCCGGTCTACAAGGTCACCATCATTCCGCGCGGCCGCGCCCTCGGCGTGACCATGTACCTGCCGGAAGGCGACAAGTACTCGATGAACCGCGTGGCCATCGAATCGATGCTGTGCTCGCTGTACGGCGGCCGTGTCGCCGAGGAGCTGATCTTCGGCGTCGACAAGGTCACCACCGGCGCGTCCAACGACATCGAGCGCGCCACCAAGATGGCCCGCAACATGGTCACCAAGTGGGGCCTCAGCGACGAGATGGGCCCGATCGCCTACGGCGAAGAAGAAGACGAAGTCTTCCTCGGCCGTTCGGTCACCCAGCACAAGAACGTGTCCAACGAGACCGCGCGCAGGATCGACGAAGTCGTGCGCGGCATCCTCGACAAGGCCTACGGCCGTACCTCGCAGATCCTCAAGGACAACCTCGACAAGCTGCACATGATGGCCGAGGCCCTGCTGCAGTACGAAACCATCGACGCCGCGCAGATCGACGAGATCATGGCCGGCCGCGAGCCGGGTCCGCCGGCCGATTGGGCCAAGTCGGGCCGCATCTCCAAGGACGACCCGGGTCCGGGTCGCCCCGGCAGCCAGATCGGCGGGCCTGCGGCGCAGACCTGAAGGCCGGGATTCGGGTTTCGGAACTCGACATCGGTAAAGCAAAAGCGAACGGCGCCCGAGAAATCGGGCGCCGTTTTGTTTGGGCCGGGATTTGGGATTCGGGATTAGGGATTGGCAAAGGCCAGAGCCTGGAAGGACATCCAGGTCAGCTGGATATCTTTGCTTCCGACCGGAGATGAAAGCCCCAGGACGCTTGCGTAAGTTAGAGGCAGCGCGAAAACTCTTCCCGATTCCCGATTCCCGATTCCCGATTCCCGATTCCCGATTCCCGATTCCCGATTCCCGATTCCCGATTCCCGATTCCGGTCCCCAATCCAATGTTCGAACTCGCCACCACCCTCGACTGCAACGGCCGCCGCCTCGTCCTCGACCGCCCGCGGATCATGGGCATCGTCAACGTGACGCCCGATTCCTTCTCCGACGGCGGCGCTCACAACAGCCTCGAGGCTGCCGTGGCGCATGGCCTGAAGCTGGCCGGGGAGGGCGCCGACCTGCTCGACATCGGCGGCGAATCCACCCGCCCCGGCGCCGCCGAGGTGCCGCTGGAGGAAGAGCTGCGGCGCACGATCCCGGTGATCGAACGTCTAGCCCGCGAGACCGGGCTGCCGATCAGCATCGACACCTCCAAGCCGGAGGTCATGCGTGCCGCGGTCGCGGCCGGCGCCGGCCTGATCAACGATGTCTACGCGCTGCGCCGCGAGGGCGCGCTCGATGTCGCCGCCGAACTCGGCGTGCCGGTGGTGCTGATGCACATGCAGGGCGAGCCGCGTTCGATGCAGGCCGACCCGGTCTACGACGACGTCGTCGCCGAAGTGCATCGTTTCCTGGTCGAGCGTCTGTTCGCCGCCGAGATGGCCGGCATCGCCAAGAAACGGATCGTCGTCGATCCCGGCTTCGGCTTCGGCAAGACCCTCGCCCACAACCTGGCCTTGCTTGCGCAGTTGCAGCGTTTCGGCGAACTCGGCGTGCCGGTGCTCGCGGGGCTGTCGCGCAAGCGCAGCATCGGCGAGCTTACCGGCCGCGACGACGCGCACGAGCGCGTCCACGGTTCGGTGGCCGCGCACCTGATCGCGGCCCAGCGCGGCGCGAAGCTGCTGCGCGTGCACGACGTCGCCGCCACCGTCGATGCGATCAAGGTCTGGGAAGCGGTCGCGGCGCAGCCGATGCCGCGGCGCGCGGCCGCGTCGGCGCCGGGTCTGAAGTGGCCCGACGACGAGTAAGTCCCTTCGCCGTTGCGATGCCCGGCGCGTAGCCTCGATTACCGGAACGGAAGCGGCGGCCCGCGGCTTGAGCGCGGAAAACCGCAATCGCCGCAGCGCAGGGTCTGCGGCGCAGTGCGTTCAGCGGCAGATCGTTGCGAGCGATCTGTCGCCCGCTTAGCGCCATCTCGTCTTCAACAATCGCCATGATCGCGAAAGCCTTGCCGCGCAAGGCGTGAAACACCTTGCATGAAGATTGTCCGCAGCCTTGTCCACAGGCATCGCGGACGGCGCGATGCGCTCGCTTCGATGCGCCCGAAGCTGCGGTGCCGTCCCTCCTGAGTTTCGGGCACCGAAGCATCGAGCCGTATCGATGCCTTCGATCCTGACCTGAGCGGGCGCTCGCGAAGTCAAGCATTTGACGCGGTGGGCAAGGCTTGTTCTTCGACACGGGAGCGGCGGTCAAAATTTCGCCATAATCCGTGCGCCCTTGCCGTACAAAGCGTGAAACCCGATTCCATCGTATGTGTCCGCAGCTTTGTCCACAGCGATTGTGGACATTGCGCAAGCCGTTTCGCGCAATGAGCGGCCTGCGCTTGTGCATCGGCCGGAAAATTTGCGCGATCCCGGGCGGGAGCGAAGCCTGCCATGCGCGTTCGAGCCTCGTTCGCGCCAGGCGGGACCGATGCGCGGCCAGGCGATTTCGGCCCTTTTCGTGCGTGGTCAAATTTTCGCCATAGTTGCTTCGGCCTTGCGGCATAAGGCGTGAAACCCGATTGCATCGCCGCTGTCCGCAGGTTTGTCCACAGGCTTTGTGGACATCGCTGCGCGCATGCCGCGGGCGATGCGGTCGCCTGTTTGTTGCGAGGCGATACGACACCATGCCGTTTGTGTCCGTAGCGGCGACGGGCGTTCATCGAGTGCTGCATCGCCTTCCATGTCAAGCCTTCGGCGACGAATTCCCGCGGATTTCCTCGCGACGGACGCGTGGCGAAAAATTGATCAAACTTGTCGCGGCCTTGTCACATAAGGCGTGAAACACGGTTGCACGGTGTCTGTCCGCAGGTTTGTCCACAGCGATTGTGGACAGCGCTTCGCGTCGCTTGCGCGCGCCGTGGTCGTGCGGCGATTCGGATCGGTTGGGGATGCCGACTATGAGATGCAAGTCAAGAAAAATAAGTGATCAATAAATGATCAAACTTATCGCGAGCGTTACGCCGCAACGGATTGCGCTTGCTCCGCGACAGACTGTCCGCAGGCTTGTCCACAGGCTGTGTGGACAAACGTCATGGCCTGGTCAAAAAAACGACAAACAAGCGTGATCCCTTGCCAGGCCTGGGCGCGATGGGTTTGTCCACAGGCTTGCCCCAGTGCTTCTCCACAACGTCTGTGGAGCGCGCGTTGCCGCGCCGACCAGGTCGCGAGTGGGGCAGGTTGGGCCGAACCGCCGCTTCCTCGATGCCCGCGCCTGTGCGAGGCTGCCGGCTCGCTCCACCGCCGTGCCGCCGTCCCGCATGAACGTTTCCGCCGATCCCCGTCCGCTCGTCATCGCCCTGATGGGCCCGACCGCGTCAGGCAAGACCGCGCTCGCCCTGGAGTGGGCGCGGCGCCTCGGCGGCGAGATCGTGAGCGTGGATTCGGCCCTGGTCTATCGCGGCCTGGACATCGGCGCGGCCAAGCCGAGCGCCGCCGAGCTGGCCAGCGTGCGCCATCACTTGATCGACGTGCGCGAGCCCTGGCAGCCGTATTCGGCCGCCGAGTTCGCGCTCGACGCCCGCCGCGCGCTCGACGACATCGCCGGCCGCGGGCGCCTGCCGATCCTCGCTGGCGGCACCGGCCTGTACTTCCACGCCTTGCTGCACGGCCTGTCGGCCATGCCCGAGGCCGATCCGGCCACGCGCGCGCAGCTCGTCGCCGAAGCCGAGACGCTCGGCTGGGCGGCCCTGCACGAGCAACTGGCACAGGTCGACCCCGAGGCCGCGGCGCGCATCCACGCCACCGACGCCCAGCGTATCCAGCGCGCGCTGGAAGTGTTCCGCCTGTCCGGGCGCAGCATGAGCGAGTGGCGTCGCGCCTCGCTCGCCGCGCCGCGCCTGCCGTACCGCGTGCTCAAGCTGGTGCTGGCGCCGGCCGAGCGCGCGGTGCTGCATGCCCGTATCGAGCGCCGCTTCGAGCAGATGCTCGCCCAGGGTTTCCTCGATGAAGTCCGCGGCCTGCGCGCGTTGCCGGCGCTGCAGGCGCATCCGCGGCCGCAGGACTTGCCGGCGATCCGCGCGGTCGGCTACCGCCAGGCCTGGGAGCACCTCGACGGCGACTACGACGCCCGGGAATTCCGCGATCGCGGCGTTTACGCCACCCGCCAGCTCGCCAAGCGCCAGTTGACCTGGCTGCGCGGCGAGCTTGACGCCCGCTGGTTCGATCCTTTGCGCGATGCGGCCGAACTGGAGGGCGCCCTGGCCCTGTTTATGGGCGCCGGCCCGCTATAGACACATTCGGCGCTTAGAATGAGGCGCGTAAACCCGGAACCGGGTCGCAATGTTTGCTATCACTTGCGTTAACATCGGCCGGTCGCCCTGTGGGGACAACAGCCGGCGATACGGCCGTGCTCCGCACCATCGGTGCCGGGCGTGCCGTCCTAATAACTAGAACATGCTGGGGAATTAGAAGATGTCTAAGGGGCAATCCCTACAGGATCCTTTCCTGAATGCGCTGCGTCGCGAACGCGTACCGGTCTCGGTCTACCTGGTCAACGGCATCAAGCTGCAGGGCACGATCGAATCCTTCGACCAATTCGTGGTGCTGTTGCGCAATACCGTGAGTCAGATGGTCTACAAGCACGCCATTTCCACCGTGGTTCCCGCGCGCAATGTCCGCGTCGGTCCGGGCGGCGGCTATGTGCAGTCCGCCGATGGCAGCGACAATGGCGACGGCGGCGACGAAACTGAGTAATCCGATGACGATGGCGGCGCTCGCGCCGACGGTGCGGACCAGTGTTTGAACGTTCGCGCAAAGGTGAGCACGCGCTGTTGATCCAGCCTCATGCCGGCGGGCCGCCGGATGAGGACCTGCTGGAAGAGTTCGCCGACCTGGCCCGGTCGGCGGGCGCGAGCGTGGCCGCGGTCCTGACCGCGCGCATCGACCGCCCGAACGCGGCGACCCTGATCGGCAGCGGCAAGCTCGACGAGGTCAAGGCCGCGGCCGAGGCCAGCGGCGCCGACCTGATCTTGGTCAATCACCCCTTGTCGCCGGGCCAGGAGCGCAATCTCGAGCGCTTCCTCGAACGGCGCGTGGTCGACCGCACCGGCCTGATCCTCGACATCTTCTCCCAGCGCGCGAAGAGCTCGGAAGGCAAGCTGCAGGTCGAACTGGCCCAGCTCAAGCACATGGCGACGCGCCTGGTGCGCGGCTGGACCCACCTGGAACGCCAGCGCGGCGGCTCCATCGGCCTGCGCGGCCCCGGCGAAACCCAGCTCGAAACCGACCGCCGCCTGCTGCAGAAACGCCTGGAGCAATTGCAGCGCCGCCTCGACAAGGTCGAAGTGCAGCGCACCCAGATGCGCCGCGCGCGCCTGCGCAGCGAACTACCGCGCGTGGCCCTGGTCGGCTACACCAACGCCGGCAAATCCACCCTGTTCAATGCGATGACCGGTGCCGAGGCCTACGCCGCCGACCAGTTGTTCGCGACCCTCGACCCGACCGTACGCCGGATCGAGCTCTCCGGCGGCGCCGCGGTGCTGGCCGACACGGTCGGTTTCGTCCGCGACCTGCCGCATGAGCTGGTCGCCGCGTTCCGCTCGACCCTGTCGGAGGCGCGCGAGGCCGACCTGCTGCTGCACGTGATCGACGCCGCCGACCCGCTGCGCGACGAGCGCATCGCCCAGGTCGACGCGGTCCTGAACGAAATCGGCGCCGGCGATCTGCCGCAGGTGCTGGTGTTCAACAAGATCGACCGCCTCGACGGGGTCGAGCCGCGCATCGACCGGCCCGGCGAAGACAGCAGCCGGGTCTGGGTGTCGGCCCGCGACGGCCAGGGCCTGGACCTGCTGCGCAGCGCGCTGGGCGAGGCCCTGCAGCTGCGCCACGTCGCCGGCAGCGTGCGGATCGCGCCGCAGGACGCACGCCTGCGCGCGCGCCTGCACGAGCTCGGCGCGGTGCGTTCGGAACAGGCCGACGAGCACGGCTGGCTGGTCGAGGTCGACCTGGCCGTGGCCGACGCCCAGCGCCTGTTCGCCCAGGCCAACGGCGAAGCATTGCGCCCCTTGCTTGAGGCCGTTCAGGCCCCCACCTAGAATCGACGGGTTCGTGCGCGGGTGACTGCGTGCGGACTCCCGCGGCGCAACCGGCGCCGTGGACCGGTCGCGGCGCAGGCCGAGGCCGGTGCAGCGGGCTGGACACAGGACGTCCCGCCCGGCGCCCACATCTTTAGGAGCAGGCATGGCCTGGAACACCCCTGGCAGTGACAATTCCGGCGACAACCCGCGTCCGCCGCGACAACGCAAACCGCAAGGTCGCGGTCTCGATGCTGTGATCGAGCCCTTGCGCGGCTTGTTCGGCAACGGAGGCGGCGGGATCCTGCGCTGGGTCGCGCTGCTGATCGGCCTGTGGCTGGTGTTCAACTGCTTCGTGCTCGTCACCGAGCAGGAACGCGGCGTGGTCCTGCGCTTCGGCGTGTTCTCGCGCGTGCTGCAGCCCGGCCCGCACTTCAAGGCGCCGTGGCCGATCGAACGCGTGACCAAGCTCAACGCGACCCAGAGCCAGGCCTACACCGAGACCATCCCGGTGCTGACCCGCGACGGCAACATGGTCAACGTCGAGATCAACGCCCAGTACCGGATCGAATCGCCGCGACTGTTCCTGTTCGGCTCGCGCAAGCCCGACGACGTGCTCAAGCAGGCCGCCCAGAGCGCCGTGCGCGAGCAGATCGGCCGCTCCGACCTCGACACCGTGCTCGGCGCGCGCAGCGTGCTGACCACGCAGGTGCGCCAGCGCCTGCAGGCCTCGCTGAAGGACTACGAGACCGGCCTGATCCTGACCGAGCTCAACCTGCCCAACGCGCGCCCGCCGGACGAGGTCAAGGACGCGTTCGACGAAGCGCAGCGCGCCAACGCCGACAAGACCACCTCGATCAACCAGGCCCAGGCCTACGCCAAGCAGATCGTTCCGGAAGCGCGAGGCGAGGCCCAGCGCGTGCGCACCACGGCCGAGGGTTACAAGACCTCGACCGTCGCCCGCGCCCAGGGCGACGCGACCCGCTTCTCGCTGCTGGTCGACCAGTACAAGAGCGCGCCCGACGTCACCCGTAAGCGCCTGTGGCTCGACACCGTGCAAGACGTGTTGAGCCAGAACCGCAAGATCGTCGGCGGCGATTCGCGCCAGGTGCTGTACGTGCCGATGGATCGCAACGTGCCGACCACCCCGGGCCCGGTCAGCGTGCCGCTGGTGACCCAGCCGGAAATGCTGAGCCCGGTCACCGCGACCGAATCGCAGTCCACCGTGCCCTATGTCGGCCGCCCCGCGCGTCCGAAGTCCCGCGACGAGGTGATCCGATGAGAGTTCCCGCCCTGATTGCCGCGGGCATCGCCTTGCTGCTCGCGTTGCTGGGTTCGGTGTTCGTGGTCAGCGAAGGCCACAGCGCGATCGTGTTCCGCCTCGGCACCGTGGTGCGCGAGGACATCGGCCCCGGCCTGCGCTTCAAGTGGCCGCTGATCGAGACCGCGCGGGTGTTCGACCGCCGCCTGCAGATCCTCGAATCGCCGCCGGAGCGTTACCTGACCGCCGACAAGCTCGACGTCAGCGTCGACTTCTTCGCTCTCGGCCAGATCGACGACATGCGCCGCTTCTTCCAGGCTACCGGCGGCGACGAAACCGTCGCGGTCGAGCGCCTGGCGCCGATCATCCGCGATTCGCTGCGCAACGAGATCAACTCGCTGAATCTGCTCGACGTGGTCAAGGGCGATCGCGAAGCGGTGATCGGCAAGCAGCTCGAGACGATCAACAAGGGCGCCGCGACCCTGGGTATCCGCATCAAGGACATCCGCATCAAGCGCATCGACCTGCCGCAGGACAGCAACGTGCTGGCCTCGGTGTACAACCAGATGCGTTCGCAGCGCCTGCAGGTCGCCAGCCAACTGCGCGCCGAAGGCGTCGAACAGTCGCAGGCGATCCGCGCCACCGCCGACCGCGACAAGACCGTGATCCTGGCCGAAGCCGAACGCGACGCCCAGCGCCTGCGCGGCGAAGGCGACGCCGAAGCCACCCGCCTGTACGGCGAGGCCGCCAGCAAGGACCCGGCGTTCTTCACCTTCCAGCGCAGCCTGGAGAGCTATCGCAAGTCCTTCGCCGACGGCCAGAGCGTGATCGTGCTCGACCGCGACGATCCGTTCCTGCAATACCTCAAGTCCGACCGCTGATCGCGCATGGTCGGTGAGTTGATCCGGGCACTGTGCCTAGTCGCAGTGCTCGAAGGCCTGTTCCTGTTCGTCGCCCCTCACGGCTGGAAACGCGCAGCCGAGCAACTGCAGGCATTGCCCGACCGCCACCTGCGCATCGTAGGCGGCGTCGTGGTGGCGATCGGGGTGGTTTCGCTGTGGGTGTTGCGGGGCGGGTGAGGGCGTGGTCGTTCACCGGCCTGCGGCGACTACCGTGCGTCGGAAATGCCGATCTCGCGTGCCGCATCGATGACGTCCCGGACCCGCTCGGGGCCGGGCCAGCCGACGATCTTGCGGACCACCCGTCCGTCTTTGATGAAGTAAAAGGTGGGCGTGTTCCAGGTGTCGAGCTCGCGCCACTCTTTTTCCTTGTAGACAATCGACATCGGGACGTCGGGGTGCTGCTGGTTCCAACTGCGAAGTGTTTCGATCTGGAATTGGCGATCCTGCGGCGTCAGCCAATGAGCACCGCCGAAGAAGGTGGACGATCCTCCTGGCGCCGTTTTTAGGTCCTGCACCGCGCGGCGGGTGAAACCGCAGGACGGGTGAGCGACCACGATGATCTCCGCCGCCTTGACCTGGCGAGGCTGCAGCGATAGAACGCCCCGTTCGCCGATTTTCCATTCCCGTGCGCCGTTGCCTGGCGCGGACGCCTGTTCTCGCGGCGGAAGCGGCTCCATCTCGGGATTACCACGACGTGCGTAAAGCGCTGCGGCATCGTCCAGGCGTCGGGTTTGGACGAGCGCGCCATACATCGCCGCATACTGCGCTGAGGTGGCTTGCCGCTTGGCCTCCAGCAATTTCAGGTAATGCGACATGTCGTCGAGATAGCGCTCATTGAGCGTATAGAACACGGCTTGTGAGGCAGCGCGAAACCCCAACGACAGATCCTTGGTGGATCGATTTGCCTCGGTTCGCGCTGCCTCGTTTCCGAACAGTTTCTGGTAACTGCGTTCGATCGCGGAAGCTTTCTCCGCATCGGGTTTGTCCAGCACGGAAACAACGAGGCTGTCGAACTTCTGGAACTTCTCTTCGATGACGCTCAGCTTCGCAGACTCCGCCGACGCCGCGGCGCACAGAGAGCAGAGAAGCGAAACTGCCAGGAGTGGAATGAAAGAATTCTTCATCGATAGCTCGTCGTTTTCGCCATGGAGGCCGGTGCCGTTACTCTTTTGCGCAGTTGCCGCCGATGCAGATGTAGTCGGTAGCACGTCCGCAGGTGGCGGGGGTCACGCATCGATAGTCGTTGTAATCGCTCATCGGTCGAACGATGCCGGCGTTGTCATCCAAACGCATGATGGCCTCATCGGTGTCGTTTTCCAGGCGAATTCCGTGAATCAAGGAAGTCGTGTGCTCAACGCCGAATAGGCTCAGGATCCGATAAATCTGACTGGCCGTCAGCTCTTGTTTCAGATCTGCGTAGTTGTAGCTTGTCAGGCCGTTCTTGTTGAACGACAAGCCCTGGATGAATCTCGCTCTGGCTCCTTCGGACAGCGTCGCCAGAGGCGATAGGGATGTCGGCGTGGATCGAATGTACGTGGCGAGGGCTTGTGAGCTCTTGATCGGCGCGAGCCGGAGCGCAATGTCGCGACGAGCTTGCTCATCCTCTCCGAGTGTGGTCAATACCCGTGTGATTTCAGTATCTTTCGCGACAGCCACGGTATCGTTGGCGGCTCGTACGTTGAAACATGAAATCGCGAAGAGACCAATGATCGTCGTTAACAGAGTTCTGTTCATGCAATTCTCCTTATGCATATATTCCCCTGCTCTGTGATTAGATCACTGGTTCCGCGGGTCAGATCATCGCAATGGCGATACTGTGGAAACAATCGTGAATAAGCACATTTGAATTTGGCGAACTGTGAAATAGCTTGGTACTTAGTTAACAATGCTCTCTGTTGATTCATCACAGAGGTGTGTCGATAGGGCTCGATAAATGTACCGATACACTAATGGCTGGGCGCATTCAGCAAGCACTCTGCTCACGGCCTTTACATGACCGGGCGCCCAATCGGGAGCGAATCCGAAGCGACGTCTTGGCTGCATCCGAGTAGCGCGGCGGCTGCAACCGGCAAGAACATGGTTCTCAGCCCGTGTACGGGCCCTTGGCCTCGCCCCAGCCCCAGCGCGGCATCGGTGCCTGCGGGTCGACCGTGACGCCCGGCTGCGAATTGATCACCGCCAGGCGCGAACCCCACTCCAGATAGCCCACCAGCGCCGAGCGGAACTCCGGGTCGTCCGGCATGCCGAGCTCGTCCGCGGTTTCCAGCAGCAGGCTCACCCAGCGGCGCCGCATCTGCTGGCTCAGGTGGCGATTGAGATGCTGCTGGACCATATGCGGATGTCCGCCGTGCCGCTTGCTGTAGTCGTCCGGCCCACCGAGCACCTCGGCAAGAAAGCTCGCGACATGACCCGGATGGTCCGCGCCCATGTGCTCGAACACAGGCCCCAACAACGCGTCGGCCTTGACGTGCTCGTAGAAACGATCGGTCAGCCGGTTCAGCGCATCGATGCCGCCGAGCCACTCGAATAAGGAGGGAACGCTTTGGTTGGACATGGTGTCGTTTGAGGGCTGTCGGTTGGCGGTTGGGTCAGGTCGGATTGCGGATTCAGCGAGCTGTCACACCGGAGCTTATCGTCGCCAAGGTGTAATCCGACCGATAACAAGCTCTACGAAATACCAAATGACACATCCCATTAATCCCGTCACGCAGACCCCGGTCAGCCCGAATGCGATAGAAATGCCCAGGGGCCACACTGCCAGCATGCTGAGAGCGGCGATGCCCATCGATATCAGCGCGCCGAGCCAGAGCAGAAAACTAAAGACCCATGCTCGGGGATAGCGGGAGGGAATCTTTTCGAGGATCTTCAGCATGTCCTTCGTTCGCCCATAGTTGCCAGTTTGATCGTGGTTCAAAGTTTGGCCGAGCACTGCTAGCACTTAGGGCCATACACGTCGGTGGGGAGCCGGGGCGGCTTACCGTCTTATCGGGACAGTGCCGATGATCGACGCGCGCGCTGTGTCCTTGGCGAATCAGCGAGCGGCGTCCTGCTCGGGTTCCCAAACGAAGCTGTCGCCCTGGGCCTTGATATGGCCCAGCCCGGGGAAGGGGAAATGCACCGAGTACACGCGCAGTTTGCCGTCGGCGGCACGTTGCAGGAGCGCGCGCCGGCTGGTCTGGGCCAGCGGTGCGTTCATGTCGTACTGCACCGTCCAATTCGGGCGCTGCACCGAGATCACGTAATGATGCGCGGTGTCGCCGATATAGAGCAGGCGTTCGTCGCCCGATGCGATCTCGTAGGCGCTGTGCCCGGGCGTGTGCCCGTCGACGGCCACCGCGGTGACCACGCCGGGAACGATCGCCGCACCGGGCTGGAAGGTCGCGACCTTCGGCGCGATCGCAGCGACCAGTGCGGCGGCGTCGCGGTCGCCTTTCAGGGATTCCCATTCGGGCGCCGAGAGATGGATGGCCGCGTTGGGGAAGGCCAACGAGCCTTCGCGCGTCAGCAGGCCGCCCACATGATCCTGGTGCTGGTGCGTGATGAAGATGTCGGTGACCTGCGAGGGCTCGACGCCGGCCGCGCGCAGCGAAGCGGGCAAGCGCCCGGCGCGCGCGAACGAAGCATCCGCTGCGCCGGTGTCGAACAGCAGGGTGCGCGCCCCGCTGCGGACCAGCAAGGGCTGGATGCTGAGGTGCAGTACGTCGGTCGGCGCACCCGCGGCGGTAAGCAGCGCGTTCACCTGATCGGCGGGCTGGCCGATGGCGAAGGTCTTGCCGTCGTTGGCGGCTTCGATGTCGCCGTCTTTCAATGCTGCCGCCTCGAGCGTGCCGATGCGGAAGCGCAGCACGTCGGGGTTGCTCGCTTGCTGCGGTGCCGAGGGCGTGGTCGGCGTCGGCGTGTCGGTCGCGACAGACTGGGGTTGCGAGCATCCGGATAGCATCGCGCTGGCGAGGAGCGCACTGGCCAGGGGCGCGATAGCGAAGACAAAGCGGCAGGTGCGAGTCATCAAGTTGCTCTCGAGAAGGGGCGGTGGTGTTTGCCGATGACCGGCATCGCGATTCGACGAGCTTATATACGGCGATGTCCGCCAACAAGGCGATGCACATCATCGCTGACCAGCGGGCATCCATGGACATGAGGTATGAAACGATGTGAATCGCGTGGTGGACTCTTTTGGATTAATGCTCGGTCCGCAATGGACAGTGGCGACGCAGCTCGAAGAGAGCGTCCGATTTCTGCGTCCTGCGGCGGACGCAGTTGCGTTCCGGAACCGGCCATTGCAACGCGTCGGCAAGGCTTCGCTTCGCGACTCACCCAATCTATCGCCTACACGACGCGCATCAACTCTGCCGAGAGAACCGCATCACCGTTGAGCGCGGTTCGCCCATCGCGTTGCGAATCCTTCCCGCACCGTCCCGGTTCCGACCCGGTTTCGTCCTGTCGCGGCGGTGGATATGCGTTTACAACCGGGGCGACGAATCAGTGCGCCAACCGGCAGTTGCAGCCAGGCTGCAGCCCCGCCGCTTCGGTTGATGCAGGCGGCCTTCGTGGGCGGGCCGAATCCAGGCTGGGTTACCGATCGCGCGGGGCAGGCGAAGTCTTGAGCGGTTGAAGTCGCCGGGCGCGTCGGACCGCCCGGCGGCATGCGGGCCCGGTGCAAGGCCGGGCCCGCGTTTTGACCTGCAGGGGAGAGGCCCAGAGGAGGAGGCCAGAGGGAGGCGTGGGGCGGGGCCGGGCGAGGGATCTCCCGGCCCCTTCCATGAACGAATCGCCCCAATTTCCCCCAACCGCCCGATCCGGACCGATTTGGGGTGGCCTTGGCCTATCGAAACCCGGATAATGCACAAAAGCCGGCCGGGGACATCCCCGCCGGCTTTTTTCCGTTCATGGCCCTGTGGCGCGGCATCGGCTGCGACTGGGTCGGGGCGGTCGCCTCGCGGCCAATGCCGCTTTCACAGCAAGCGCAGGAGTTACAAGGTCATGGGTCAGTCAGTCGTCGTTCTCGGTGCCCAATGGGGCGATGAAGGCAAGGGCAAAATCGTCGACCTGCTGACCGAGCAGATCGGCGCCGTCGTGCGGTTCCAGGGCGGCCACAACGCCGGCCATACCCTCGTCATCGGCGGCAAGAAGACCGTCCTCCACCTGATTCCGTCGGGCATCCTGCGCGACGATGCGTTGTGCCTGATCGGCAACGGCGTCGTGTTGAGCCCGGCCGCGCTGCGCAAGGAGATCGGCGAGCTCGAGGAGACCGGCGTGGAAGTGCGTTCGCGCCTCAAGATCAGCCCGGCCACGCCGCTGATCATGCCGTACCACATCGCCCTGGATCAGGCCCGCGAGAAGGCCGCCGGCGGCAAGGCCATCGGCACCACCGGCCGCGGCATCGGCCCGGCGTACGAAGACAAGGTGGCGCGCCGCGGCATCCGCGTCGCCGACCTGCATTACCCGACCCAACTCGCCGAGCAACTGCGCACCGCGCTCGACTATCACAACTTCGTCCTGACCAAGTACCTGGGCGTCGACGCGGTCGACTACCAGCAGACCCTGGACGAGGCGCTGGCCTTCGGCGAATACGTCGAGCCGATGAAGTCCGACGTCGCCGGCATCCTTCACGACCTGCGCAAGCAGGGCAAGCGCGTGCTGTTCGAAGGCGCGCAGGGCTCGCTGCTCGACATCGACCACGGCACCTATCCCTACGTCACCTCGTCCAACACCACCGTCGGCGGCGCGCTCGCCGGCACCGGCGTCGGCGCGGACTCGATCGACTACGTGCTCGGCATCGCCAAGGCCTACGCGACCCGCGTCGGCGGCGGCCCGTTCCCGACCGAACTCGACGACGAAGTCGGCCAGGGCATCCGCGACCGCGGCCAGGAATACGGCGCCACCACCGGCCGCCCGCGCCGCTGCGGCTGGATCGACATCGTCGCGCTGAAGCGTGCGGTGGCGATCAACGGCATCACCGGCCTGTGCATCACCAAGCTCGACGTGCTCGACGGCATGAAGACGCTGAAGATCTGCATCGCCTACGAATACCGCGGCAAGCGCACCGAGTACGCGCCGCTCGACGCCGCCGGCTGGGACGAGTGCACGCCGGTTTACCTGGAGTTCCCGGGTTGGGAAGAGAACACCCACGGCATCACCGAGTGGGACAAGCTGCCGGCCGCGGCCCGCGCCTACCTGCGCGCGCTGGAAGAACTGGCCGGCTGCCAGTTGGCGATTGTCTCGACCGGTCCGGACCGCGCCCACACCATGGTGCTGCGCGATCCCTGGGCGTAAATGTCCAGCGACCGGCGCCCGCCGACGCGATGAACGACGAAGCCCCGCGAAAGCGGGGCTTTTTCGTGGCGCCGGCGCCGCGGCCGGCAGCGGTGCCGCGATCTTGATTGGTGCCTGACACGATGCGCAGAGTCGATGAAAATGCGTCACTGCGGAATATTTGGATTGGATAAGGTAGGTCATCTCTTCCCGAGGCGTCCCTCATGTCCACGACCACGATCAACGCAGCATCGAAGCCCGAGTCCGAAAATCCGCAGCGCCCCAAGCGGGTGCTGATCGTCTACGCCCACCCCGAGCCGGCGTCGTTGAGCGGTTCGCTCAAGGACACGATGCAGGCGCATCTGCTCGCAAGCGGGCACGAGGTGCAGGTGACCGACCTGTATGCGCAAGGCTGGAAGGCCACCGTCGATGCCGGGGACTTTCCCGAACACGATCCGCGCGAACGCCTCACTGTAGTCAGCAGTTCCAAGCGCGCGTATGCCTCCAATGCGTTGACCGAAGACGTCGTGCGCGAACAGGAGAAACTGCGCTGGGCCGATGCGGTGATCCTGCAGTTTCCGCTGTGGTGGTTCACCATGCCGGCGATCCTCAAGGGCTGGATCGATCGCGTCTACGCTTATGGTTTCGCCTACGGCGTCGGCGAGCATTCCGACACGCGCTGGGGCGACCGTTACGGCGAAGGCCAATTCGCCGGCAAGCGCGCGATGTTGTCGGTCACCGCCGGCGGCTGGGCCGACCACTACGGCCCGCGCGGCATCAACGGCAACATCGACGACCTGCTGTTTCCGATCAACCACGGCGTGCTGTATTACCCGGGCTTCGACGTGCTGCCGCCGTTCGTGGTCTATCGCAGCGACGGCCTCAATGCCGAACGTTTCGCGGTTGCGCAAGACGAGCTGCGCCAGCGCATGGACAGTTTGTGGACGCAGGCGCCGATTCCGTACCGCAAACAGAATGCGGGCGACTACGAGGTGCCGTCGATGACGCTCAAGCCCGGGCTCGAATCGGTGGGCGCGCGCGGCTTCGCTCTGCATCTCGATCATCGCAGCGTGGTCGCCGACTGAGCGGGCTGTCGCGACGGTTGCAGCAGACGCGGCGCCTTTGGCCGCGTCGCGTCGTGGGGGCCGTTTTCCTCTTGGTCGGCACAGGAGACGGCCATGGCCACGCACTCGCACCTGTTCATCAAGAAGTTGCTCATCGCGGCCGCGGCGGCCTGCGGCCTGTTGCTGGTCGCCGGGCCGGCGCGAGCGGCCGAATGCGCGATGAGCCGTTCCTTCCTGCAGCCCGACGGCAATGCGCCCGGCGGCCAGACCGCGGTCTGGTCGGACCGCGAAGGCTCGGCGCTGCTGTTCGTCGAAGGCCTCAACGTCAACACCGACGGCACCCGCCGTTCCTACAGCGTCGAGGATTTCTGGGGCGAGACCCGTGCGCTCAACAATCTGTGCAATGCGATGAGCGATGCCTGCGCCGGTCTGTCCAGCGCCGGACTGAAAGCGCGCCGTATCGCCACGCAACAGGCCGCCGCGGCCGGCTGGCCGGCGGAGGCGTTGCGGCGCACCAAGATCTCTGCGGCGATCATTCCGTTCCGCGACGGTAAGCCCTGTCCGGCGGTGGACGGCTTCCTGGTCTCGGCGACCTCGTTGCGCAAGCCGGGCGGCGGCGACGCCTGCGACATCCAGACCTATGTCGATGCACTGGTGACGCCGGCGCTGGTGATTCCCAAGAGCCCGTCGCCGTTTTCCAGCCGGGCCAAGGTCGGCGACCTCGCGGTGGCGATGAAGCCGGGCAGCGATCAGCCGGTGTTCGCGGTGGTCGGCGACAGCGGCCCTTCGCGCGAACTCGGCGAGGCCTCGATCGCGCTCAACGGACGCCTGCTCGGTCGCAGCGCCTTGCCGGCCAACTATCGCGAGGTACGCGGCCGCGGCGAGTTCGGCGGCCGAGGCTGGACCGTGCCGCGGGCGATCGTGTTGATCTTTCCGGGCACCCGCGACACCGCGAACCCCTTCATGACCCCGCAACGCATCGACGAGGCGGCGCAGCGTCGCTTCGAACAATGGGGCGGCGTCGCGCGCCTGCAGGCCTGCGCCGAAGCCTATTCGCGCTGAGGCGCGGTTCGCTTCGGCCGCAGCGGCCGCGATAGCCAGCAAGGCCTTGTCATGCCGGCGGCATACCGCAGTGCCAGGATCGTCGTGCGCGAGCGACCTGGTCTGATTTTGTGACCGCGGTCCGCCTCGGCTGCGGGCTCTCACGGTTCTTGCTAGGCTGGCCCAGCCACGGTACGACACCGTATGTCGCAAGACGCTACGGTAGGGGATACGTTCCGCGCGCGTCGTTCGACGTCCCGCCATGCAGCGGGCCTATGGGGTAGGCAGTGCTCAGGAGGAGTGCAAGATGGCAGTAGTCGATATTCATGAGGTGTTCGCCGATCCGGCCGTGGCCGAATTGGCCGAGGCGGTCGCCGCCGGCGACAGCGCGGACATCCGGCGTTTGGCCGCGGGCGTGGACCTGCGTACGCATGGCGATAAGAACGTCACCCTGCTCGAATGGGCGGTGCTCAATCAAAGCCTCGACGGCCTAAAGGCCTTGCTCGAAGCCGGGGCCGATCCGGCCGAACCGGGCATCGACGGCGGCACGGTGGTGCACATGGCGGCGATGGCCAACGATCCGGCTTATCTCGACGTCCTGCTCGCGCACGGCGCAGCGCCGGACACCCCGCACGGCGAAAACGGCTCGGCCCCGCTCAGCGCGGCCTTGATGGGCGAGCGCTCGGCGCAGTTCCATCGCTTGCTCGAAGCCGGCGCCAACCCGAATCACGTCGACCGCCTGGGCAATACCGCCCTGCACGTGGCCGGCAAGATCAACCAGCCCAATCGCGCGCTGGACTTGCTCAAGGCCGGCGCCGAGGCCGATGCGCGCAATCGCCAGAACGTCACCTTCCAGCGCTATCTGTTCATGACCCCGCCGAGCCTGTTGAACGCGCAGACCCGCCAGGATCGCGAGGCGCTGGTGGCCTGGTTGCGCGAGCACGGCGTCGCGGTGGAAAGCGGCGGCTGAGCGCTGCCGCAACTGGCAGCGCGTGGCGCGCGGATCAGGGGAGTGATCGCCGCCGCGCCGCACTCGGTAGTTAGGGGTTTCAAGGATTCCAGGGATTTCAGGGAGATCGAATCATGAGCGAGCAGTCCGCGCGTCCCGCCAGCAGCGGTGAACCGTCGTTTGCCGAGCAAGTCCGAGGCCAGGACGCCAAGCCGATCGACAAGACTTTGGCGCGGCTGATGGCCGACCTGTACGACGAAGGTCCCGGCATCGATGGCTTCAAGCCATTGAATGCCGAGCAGCTGCGCGACGCCGGCATCGACCCGGCCACGCTGAAGAACGAAGACAGCGGTTTCCTGGCGCGCATCTACGGCGACGACAAGGGCCATTACGTTCTCGCCTATTCCGGCACCGACGAAGGCAAGGACTGGCTGACCAATCTGCGCCAGGGCGTGGGCCTGGAAGACGCCCAGTACAACCAGGCCATCGCGCTCGCCCGCGAAGCGCGCGTCGCCTTCGGCAACGAAGTCGTCATCACCGGCCACTCGCTCGGCGGCGGCCTGGCCGGCGCGGCTTCGATCAGCAGCGGCATTCCGGCGGTGACCTTCAACTCGGCGGGCGTGCACGACAAGACCCTCGAACGCATCGGCATCGATGCCGACCGCGCCAAGGAAGAGGTGACCGACAGCGGCCAGGTCCGGCGCTATGCGGTCAAGAACGAAATCCTGACCGACCTGCAGGAGCACAGCATTCCGCTGAAGTGGGCGATGCCGGACGCGGTCGGCCACAAGATCGAACTGCCCGATCCCGACCCGCAATCGTTCTGGCGGCGGATGATTCCGGGCAACGGCATCAAGCACGGCATCGACGTGCATTACATCGATGCGGTGATCAAGGCGCAGGAGATGGCGTCGCCGACCTTGTATCCGCAAGGCACCGCCGCGGTGACGCCGCTGCACTCCGGCCGCGACGCGCACCCTGCGACGTCGCCGGCGAATCCGGATCACCCGAACCACGCCTTGTACGGCCAGGCCTTGCGCGGCCTGCAGGGCATCGACAGTCGCACCCTGGATTTCCAGGGCGAGCAGGGCTATCGCAACGCCGCGACCCATGCCGCCCATGATGCGCGCGCGCACGGCATGGACCGGATCGATCACGTGGTGGCGAGCAACAACGGCGCCGGCTTCTTCGTCGTCCAGGGCGGGCTCGACGATCCGGGCAACCGTCGCGTGTTTCTCGATCAATCGCGCGCCTTGTCGCAGCCGGCCGAACAGCCGGTCGTGGCCCAGGTCGCGCAGACCGAAACGCCGGTGCAGACCGAGTCGCGCCGTGCCGTGATGGGCTGAGCTTCAATCCTCATCGGCTTCGGCGAACGGCTGCCTCGGGCCGCCGTTCGTTTATCCGCGGTAAGCGTCCGATCAGGCCTTCCAGGCGCCGACCGGCTGCTTTACCGCGACGTTGAGCCGGTTCCACACGTTGATGTTGGCGATCGACACGACCAGCGCGGCCAGCGAAGCTTCGTCGTAGTGCCTGGCGGCTTCGTTCCAGATCTCGTCGGAGACCGCATCGGGACGGTCGCTGATCCGCGTCAACGCCTCGGTCAGCGCCAGCGCGGCGCGCTCGGCCTCGTTGAAATAGGGCGCCTCGCGCCAAGCCGACACCGCGAACAAACGCTCGTCGCTCTCGCCGGCCTTCTTGCCCTCGCGCGCGTGCATGTCGACGCAGACGCTGCAGCCGTTGATCTGGCTGGCGCGCAGCTCGATCAGGATCAGCGTCCGAGCCGGTACGCCCTTGTTCTCGGTCGAGGCTTTCAGCGCCCACAGCGCTTTCATCGTGTCCGCGTGGATCAGGGCCGGGTTGTTCATTCGTGCTTGCGTCTGCATGTCGTCGTTCCTCGTGGCTGGGTGTGTGTTGCATCGTCATAGGTCTGACGAACCAGCCACCGGGAACGTGACATGTCGGGGAAAAAATAGCCGGCAGTGCGGGTGCAGTCGCCACGGCGATTGCAAGGGGTGATTCTCAGGGCCGGCGCCGGCCCGACGCCGGCCTTGCGCTGCGGCTTACTTCAAGCGCGACAGCAGTTCCTTCGCCACACCGACCGCCGAGGCCGGGTTCTGCCCGGTGATCAACTCGCGATCGACCACGACGTTCGCGCTCCACGGTGCGGTATTACTGCGATAAACCATGCCGGCCTGTTGCAGCGCGGTCTGCGGATAGAACTTCATCGCCCCGCCGCCGAGCGCGGCCTTGGCCAGCTCTTCTTCCTGGTTGCTGATCACGGCGACTTGGTAGCCGGCATAGATCCACTGCGTCGGCGCGGTGGCCTTGCGGGAGTCCGCCAACTGCGCCGTGAACTGTTGAGCCTGCGGCAGGGTCGAGAGCAGGGCGATCGGACCGTGGCAGACCAGGGCGGTGGTCTTGCCGCGCTGGTGGAAATCGCCGAGCAGACGGCCGAGCGCCGGGCTGTGCAACAGATCCTGCATCGGCGCGTGGCCGCCGGGGATGTAGACCGCGTCGAATCGACCGTAGCCGATCTGTTCGATGCGGGCGAGGCTGAGCACCGGCGATGAGTCTTTCGCGGTGATCGCCAGGCGATCGAGCAGGGCTTGGTGCGTCTTCAAGGCCTCGGTGTCGCCGCCGAAGTACATCGGGTCGATCGACGAGCGGTCCACGGTCGGCGCCCGGCCTTGCGGCGTGGCGAAGGTGACCTGGTGGCCGGCATCGAGCAACAGCTTCACCGGCTGCATCAGTTCGTTGAGATAGAAGCCGGTGGCGAAGGTCTTGCCGTCCCTGAGGTCGAGGCGATCGGCATCGGACAGCACCACCAGGACATTGCCGGCGTGGGCGCTGCCGAAGCTGATCGCGAGAGCGATCGCAGCCACGAGTTTTTGTATCGGTTTCATCGAAGTAGTCCGTATGAGGAGAGTCAGGCGGAGGCCGGGGCGAGCAGCAGCTCGCGCATGGCCGCACCGACGGCGCTGGCCGATTGCGGGTTCTGGCCGGTGACGAGGCGGCCGTCGACGACGACCTGCGAGGTCCAGTCGGGCGCCGGCTGATGCTGCGCGCCGCGTGCGCTCAGCCGGCTGGCGAGCAGGAACGGCACCACGCCTTCCAGCTTCACGGCGCGCTCCTCATCGTCGGTGAACGCGCTTACGCGTTTGCCGGCGACCAGATAGGCGCCGTCGCTCAAGGTCACCTCGACCAGCGCGGCCGGGCCATGACAGACCGCGCCGACCACGCCGCCTGCCTCGTAAATCTCGCGTGTGACCCGCTGCACCGCCGGGCTGTTCGGGAAGTCCCACATCGCGCCATGGCCGCCGGCGAAGAAGATCGCCGAATAGCGGGACGCATCGGCGTCGTGCAGCGGCAAGGTCTGGCGCACGGCTTCGCGAAAGCGCGGGTCGTTCCAATAGCGTGCATTGATGGCGTCGTCGACGTCGGTGCCGTCCACCGGCGGTTCGCCGCCCTGGATCGAGGCGAACTCGACCGCGATGCCGGCGGCCTCGAGTTCGGCCAACGGATGAGTGACCTCGCCGAGGTAGTAGCCGGTCGACTGGCCGCTGTCGCCTTTACGGCCGTGGCTGGTGAGGACGAACAAGACCGGCTTGAGGCCGGCGGCAGGGTTCGGGGACATGCGTGTTCCTGAGGGGAAGTAGGTGATGGGCACTGTATTGCGTCTCCTGGCGGCGATAAAATCCTCAGCCGGGAAATGATTTGTTCTTTAGAGGCAAGAATGAGCCGGCGATTCGACCACCTCGGGGATGTGGAAGCCTTCGTTGCCGTGGTCGAGCACGGTTCCCTGACCGCGGCCGCGGTAGCGCTGTCGACCACGCCGTCGGTGATCAGCCGCGCCATCGGCCGGCTCGAAACCCGCCTGGGCAGCCAATTGCTGCGCCGGACCACCCGCCGCCAGGGCCTGACCGAGGCCGGTCGTGTGTACCTGGAGCATTCGCGCGCCGCCTTCGCCCTGATCGACGACGCCGAGCGCGCGATCCAGGGCCAGGACGGCGAACTGAGCGGGCGCGTGCGCCTCAGCGTGCCGACCACCTACGGTCATTACCGGTTGCCGGCGCTGTTGCAGCGCTTCGCCGTTCGGTACCCGCAGGTGCAGATCGAACTCAACATCGCCAACCGCAACGTCGACCTGGTCGCCGAGGGCTTCGACCTGGCGATACGCCTCGGCCAACTGCCCGACAGCGGTCTGGTCGCGCGAAAACTCGAAGACGCGGCCTTGTGCCTGGTCGCGTCGCCGGCCTACCTGGAACGCGCAGGTTTGCCGCGCACCCTGGAAGACCTGCGCCGGCACGTCTGCATTGCCTTCGTGATGCCGAGCACCGGCCGTGTCGCGAACTGGCTGTTCCGCAGCGGGCAGGGCGCCGGCAGCGAGCGCAGCGATATCGACTGGACGCCGGCATCGCAGATGCTGGTATCCGACGACGTGCTGGGCGTGGTGTCGTTGGCCGAGCAGGGCGTCGGCATCTGCCAGAGCTACGACTTCATCGTCGAAGACCGGCTGCGGCGAGGCCGCCTGGTCGAATTGCTGCCGCAGTTGCGCGGCCGCTCGAGGCCATTCTCGGTGATCTACGCCCCGCATCGCCGTTTGTCGGCGGCGTCGCGGGCATTGATCGATATGTTGGCGGAGGGAGGGTGAGCCTGCGGGCGACTAGGCCATTGGCAGGAGAATCTCGCGGTGGGGTATTTCGCAGTCCCGGCGACGGTACGCCGCTTTCGATGAACAACATCGGCGTAGCTGTTTCTGCGCGTCCCGTGGTCGCGACTTGCATCGCTCCTACCCGGCGTAAGCGCCCCGTTTCGATGAATGCCGTCGGCCTTGTCTCTCTGCATGTCCCGCGGTCGCGGCTCATGCCGCTCCTGCAGGGGCTGCGTAGCACGATCGAACTCGCGCAGCCCTCATCAATCGATCCGATACACCCGCGCCTTCGGCATGTCCTCGTCGACCTGCAGGAACCAGCGGCCGGCGACGCCGGGGACGACCATGATCTCGGGCGAGGTCAGCGGCTTGCGCAGCTTCATGCTGCCCTTGAGCACTTTCCATTGCTGGCCGTTGTCGAGTTCGAACACGGTGCCCGGCTCCCAGCCCGCCACGTCGCCCTTGAGGCGGCTCTTGATCGGTTGGTCGTCGAGGCCGATGTATTGCACGGCGCTGCGCTGGCCGGTTCCCGTCACCGCCGATGCGGTGGGCGCCGCGGACGTCGCGGCGAGGGCCGGGGCGGGGTCTTTATCGCTGGCTTCGCGCAACATGCGGTTGAGCAACTGCAGTTGCGCGGGCGACAGGCCGACTTCGCTGAGTTGTTCCGCGCTCAGGCGTTGCTCGATATCGATGTAGGCGGACTGCGCGAGGACCGTGAACGGGGCGAGCAGCAGGGCCAGCATCAGGCCGCGGATCAAGGGTCTCGCCATCGTTCTCGTCTCGCCTCGTTGCGGACCGTCGATCGGCCGCTTCAATGCCCGGTCCCGCGCTCGCGGATCCGGACCTGCGGCAGTGTGTGGCAGTCGTGTTGCAGAATTAAGACGGTCGGCACTAAGGCAATCCGCGCCTCCGGGCCGGGAGCTGCGGCGCTTACGGCGTCGCGTTGGCCGCAGCCGCGGCGGGATTCGGCGCCGACCACGCACGCACCTCGACGGTGAAGCCGTGGCGCATGCCAGGGTGGGATTCGGCGACGCGCGCGGCTTCGTCGAGGTCGCGCGCTTCCAGGAATAGCAGGGCGGTGATCGGCATGGGCTCGGCCTGGACGGCGTCGCGGTGCGGGCCGATGTGCCGGCTTTCGGGCGCGAGGATGCGCGGGGCAAGCTTTTGCCCGGCCTCGTTGTGCAGACGCGCCCAGGCACCGATGTCGCGGCCCAGGCTGAGTTGTTCGGCTTCGGACAAGGGGCCGCCATCGCGACGGAACAGGACGACGAAGGTATTCATGGCAGTCATGGAGGAACTCGCAGGTAGAGGGACGGTCGCCGCCGATGCGGACAGCGCGAGCGCGGGCCATAGCGCGGCGGAAAGCAGCGCGGCGCGCAATCGGGCGAGGCGGTAAGGGCGGACGGCGACCATGCGCGCATGCTGCCGCGAAGCCGGTGCGCCGGCTTGTAAAAAATCGGCGCTCAGGCCGGTTCGCGTGCAGCGAAGAAGGCGGCCGGTGCGCTGCCGGTCGCACGGCGGAAGTCGTGGTTGAAATGGGCTTGATCGTAATAACCGGCGGCCAGTGCGACCTCGGTCAGATCCAGGCCTGTCGCCTGCAGGCGCACCGCGTGTTGCAGCCGCAGCATCGAGGCGAATTTCTTCGGGGTCACCCCGACCACGCGGCGGAAGCGCCGTTCCAGCGCGCTTTGGCTCAGGCCGATGTGACGGGTCAGCCCGTCGATGCGATGGCCGGCGGGCCGGCGTTCGAGCCAGCTCACCGCCGCCGCCATCAGCGGGTCGGGCGCGCTTTCGCGTAAGCGCGCCAACAGGAAGTGCTGCAACTGCGCGACGCGCTGGCGATGATCGGATGCGCTGGCGAGTTGTTCGTGCAGGCGTTCGAGCTCGTCGGCGCGATCGAGCAACTCGCTCAGGTCGGTCGTGGCGCCCCTGAACGCCTCCTGCGAGGGCCGCAGGAACGCGGCCGCGCCGACCGGGGTGAACGCGGCCAGCAGCACCGAATGCCCGGCGTGGTGGTCGTGCGCGCGCAAGGTGTCGCGCAAACCGGTGAACGCCGCTTGCGGCACCCAGCGCCCGCCGTCGATGCGACAGCGGCCGCGAAACGTAAACGCGGCCACGCTGCCGGTATCGGGCAGGTGCGTATCGGCGTGGTCGGCGGCGAACTCCACCACCATGAAACGCCGTACGAACGGCCGCAGCGCCGGGCACGGCGCTTGCTGGAACCATTGCATGTGGCGATGCGGGTTGCGGGCCATGCGCCTTGTGCCGTCGGGCAACGAAGGCGGCGGATCGTCCGCCGCTTCAGAGCGGCAACGCTACGGCAAGGAGCGAACGCCGGCAACGGCTCTTCGGTGGGCCTTGTTCTTCAGTGGGGCGTCGTTCTTCGGCGGAGCCTCGCTCTTCAATGGGGCGCAGAGTCGGCGATGCGGCTATCGGTCGCGATCCAGTTCAGTTCCCAGCTCTTGCCGTCGTCGGCGGAGAAAGCCTGCTCGAAACGACAGACGTCGCGCGTCGCGCATTCGATGACGAAGCGGACCAGGATCGGCCGGCCGTCCAAGCTATCGCGTCCGAAGAATTCACCGCGCCCGTTCTTGAAGGCGCCGGCGATCGGCGCGGTCAGCGTGCCCGAGCGCAGGCTGGCGTAGTTGATGTTCCACTGCCGCGTCTGCGGTTCGTACAGGCGCAACGAAATGCCTTGGATGCGACCGGAGGGGCCTGCGATGTCGAGCTCGGCGAGGTTGGCGCGGCCGTCGAACAGCTTGCGCACCACGGTGGTGCCTTCCAGCTCGACCCAGGTCTGGCTGCCGCTGAGCGGGCTCTGCAGCCGCGATACCCGGGTTTTCCAGGCGCCGATCTCCCAGTCGAAGTCGTGCTGTCCATCCGGCGCTGTGGCGCTGGCGGCGTTCTTCGCGGGCGTAGGCGCGGCTTGAGCGGCCTGGGCATCGAATGCGAGCAGGACGGCGAGGCTGGCGGCCAACAGGCCGATGCGAAGGAGAGGGGCGGCGATCATCGTCGGGCTCGGTGTCGGCGGGCTCGACCTGCGAGCGGTGACCGCACCATGCGATGGCGCCTGCAGCGCAGCAAGGGCCATTCTGGCATCGGCGGCGATGCCACCGCGTCGGTGCCGTGCCGATGTCGAGGTATCGGGTTGGACGGCAAGCGCGCGGTCGGTTTCCGCTGGACGCGCCGAGCACCGGGAGCAGGCGTTCTCGCAGGACGGCGGCCGTCATCGGGAAACCCACTGGACGATGGAGCACGCGCGCATCAAGGGCTAGTATGCGCGGCATGGCCAAGCATGCCGGTTCGGTATTCTCCGTCGACGTCACCGGTCTCGAGACGGGACAGGGCCAGCCTGCGTACGCACGTATTTGCGAGCGCATCCGCAGCGCCATCGTCAGCGGCGCGCTGGCACCGAATGCGCGCTTGCCGTCGAGCCGGGTCCTGGCCCAGGACCTCGGCGTCGCCCGCAACACCGTCGATTGGGCACTGGGTCAGTTGGTCGCCGACGGCTATATCGTGCGCCGTCGCGGCGCCGGCAGTTTCGTCGCCGCAAGTCTGCCCGAACGCGATACGCGTCCACTCGCAGCCAAGCGCAGCACACAGGCCGCGGCTGCCGAGGGCGAACGTCGATTGTCGCGGCGAGCGATTGCGCTGCGGAGTTATCCCGGCCATTACCAGCCGGCGTCGGCGGTCCCGTTCACGCCTTCGCTGCCGCCGATCGACCTGTTTCCGCGCGCGGTGTGGAATCGTCTGCTGCAGCGCGAGGCCACCCGGGCCGGCACTGCGTACTGGGCTTACGGTGCCAGCAACGGCTTGCCCGCGTTGCGTGAGGCCATCGCCGCGCACGCCTCGGCGATGCGCGCCACGCGCTGTTCGCCCGAGCAGGTGATCGTGGTCACCAGCACGCAGCAGGCGGTGGAACTGGCCGGAAAAGTATTGGCCGATACCGGCGACCTCGCCTGGGCGGAAACGCCGGGCTACCAGCCGGTGCAGCACTGCCTGCGTGCGGCCGGCCTGCAAGTCGTGCCGGTGCCGGTCGACGAACAGGGGCTCGATGTCGCCGCGGGCCGCAGGTTGGCGCCGGATGCGCGCCTGGCCTACGTCACGCCCGCGCACCAGTATCCGATGGGCTACGAAATGTCGATGGAGCGGCGCCAGGCCTTGCTCGACTGGACTCGGCAACACGACGCCTATGTCATCGAAGACGATTACGACGGCGACTACCGCTACGAAGGCCGGCCGATCGCCTCCCTGCAAGGCATGGACGATGACGGACGCGTCATCTACGTCGGCAGTTTCAACAAGATCCTGTTTCCGGCGCTGCGTATCGCCTACGCCATCGTGCCCGAGCCCCTGGTCGCGGCCTTCGTCGATGCCAAACATGTCGCCGATGGCCATACCGCCTTGCTGATGCAGGGCGTGTTGGCGGCCTTCATTCACGAAGGCCATCTGGCCCGCCACCTGCGCAAGACCCGCACGATCTACGACGAGCGCCGTTTGGATTTCCTCGAGCAGGCCCGTGCGTTGGCCGAGGCACTGGAGTTCGGCCCCGCCACCGCCGGCATGCATGTCGCCGCCTTATTCAAGCCGGGCCTGGCGATCGACGATCGCGCCGTCGCCGCCGAATGCGCGCGCGCCGGCGTGGTGGTTCACCCCTTGTCGAAGTACGGTGCGAGCGAGCGTGGCGGCCTGGTGTTCGGATTCGCTGGCGCATCGCACGCGGCGACCCGTTCCGGCTTGGAGATCGTAGGCCAGGCCATCGCTGCGGTTCGTTCCATCGACGCTGGTTGCAGTTCCTGATTGCAAGCTTGTTCGGTACGCACGGAGGCCACGGATGCCAGCCAGAACCCCGGATCGAATCGGCTGGGCGGTCGAGCGGCTCGATCCGGCCGGCGCCGACGAATTGCTCGAAATCGGTTGCGGCAACGGCGCCGCCGTGGCGTTGGTCTGTCCACGCCTCGAACGCGGGCGGATCACCGCGATCGACCGTTCGCCCACGGCCATCGCGACCGCGACCAAGCGCAACGCCGCTCATATCGCATCCGGTAAGGCCGTGTTTCTCGCCACCGAGCTGGCTTGCTTCGAATCGTCGGCGCACAGCTTCGACAAGGCATTCGCCGTCAACGTCAATGTCTTCTGGCTGCGGCCGACGGCCGAGTTGCGGGTGTTGGCGCGCGTGCTCAAGCCCGGTGGCGCGCTGTGCCTGGCGTTTCAGCCGCCGAACGAATCGCAGCTCGATTCGATCGCTACGGCATGCGCCGAGCGGCTGGCCGCGCAGGGTTTCGTCGAGATCCGAACGGTCCGCGACAGGTTCGACAGTGGCCCGTTGGTATGCGTGCATGCCCTGCGGGGCGAGCCATAATCCCTGGTCGAAGGCCGTGCCTGGAAATGCATGCGATGGGGGATCTGCCCGCGTCGTTCGTGGCGAGTGACGATCACGGACGCGATCCCGAATCGGTCACGATTGGCATCTGCATGCAGCCGATTCGTGGCTCGCATGCTTGATCGTGCGCGCGTGGTTCGCTGAAGTCGAGCCTCCCCATGGAGTGGAGCGTATCGATGAAAAAGGTGACCGCAGGTTTCCTGCATATGTTGGCTTTGTGCCTGCTGTTGACGGTGTCGCAATCGGCCCTGGCTCAATCGGCGCTGAAACAGATCCCCGAGGGCACGACCCTGTGGGCCGGGCAATCGATCTATTCCAACAACCTGCAGTACCGGTTGACCATGCAGGGCGACGGCAACCTGGTGTTCTACCGCGTCGCCGACTCGCGCCCGCTGTGGAACAGCCAGACCCACGGCAGCGGCGGCTACAAGACCGTCTTCGAGCCCTTCGCGGTGTTCAATGTCCTGCGCATCTCCGACGATGCGGTGCTGTGGACCAGCCGCGGCGGCGTCATCGGCGCACCGTACCCGGGCATGGCCTGGTACATCACCGATCAAGGCGATTTCCTGGCGCTGTACAACCAAGGCTTGGTGATCCGTCAGCTTGCCAACGATCCCGATAACTGATCGGCCGGATCCATCGCGATAGTTGAATCTGCAAGGCGAAGGCCCCGCGAGCGATCGCGGGGCTCCTTGTTTGGCCGCGAGGCAGGCTACGCTCGTTGCGCACTGTGAAGCGGCACGCGGCCTGCGTTCTGGCGCGTGATTAGAATTCGGATCCCCCATCGCTTTCGCGCGCATCGCAACGACGGTTGCGCGGGAGCCCGCAAAGGACGATCCGCAATGAAGATACGGCGACACTCGCTGGCCAGCCCATTGGCGTTCCTGGCCGCTACGACGATGTTCGTAGCGCCGCAGCTCACCGCGAACGCGCAGCAGCCGGCGGCCGCACCGTTCCATGCCTACGACAATACTCACTACCAGGATGTCGATCTGGTCGGCGAGGCCGGGCTGGTCAAGGCGAACATCCTGTACCAGCGACAGGAGTGGATCGCCTGCACCGCCGACGACAAGCTGCCGCCTAAGGCCGAGTTCCAGGCCGCGGTACAGGCCGCCGCGGTGCACCGCGGGCCGGTCGTGCTCGACTTCGAGAACATCTGGATCAAGAACGTCGATGCCGCACAAGCGCATCGACGCTACAGACTCTGGCGCCAGCTGTTCCTCTGGGCCAAGGAAGCAGCGCCCGGCCACATGATCGGCGCCTACGACCTGCTCGGGCCGAACAGCGATCAGTACCTCGATTGCGCACGCGATCTGTCGCAATACCAGGACGGTTTCTTCCCGCATTTGTACACGGCTCCCACGCTGACTCAGGCGACCTGGGAGCGCCGGCTCGACAATCGCGTGGTTTCCGCTCGCAACGTCAACTCCAGCAAGCCGCTGATTCCCTATATCCGGCCGCAGGAAGAGGCGACCTGCGGCGGCGATCCCGAGCCCACGTACCTGCCCGCGGATCGCTGGCGTCGGCAATTGGATCAACTGGGCGCGAAGGCTTCGGGTTTCATCGTCTGGAGCCCGGTGATGTGCTCGCACAACGTCGGTGAGAACCGCGGCTGGATTACCGAGACCGTCGACTTCATGCGGAGCCTGCCGTCCGCTTCGTCGACCATTGCGCAGACGCGATCCTGGCCGCTCGCACCGCCGCTGCCCGCGTGCGCGCCGACGCCAGGCGTCAGCGTGCCAGTGCCGGCGCCGGCGCCGATATCCAGGGTTTTGCCCACGCCGGCGACGATGCAGGCCGCTGCAGTGCAATGCGAGGCGCTGCCTGCATTTTGATCGCACAGACTTTCGAGGATGACGAGAAAGGCCCCGCATCGGCGGGGCCTTTCCTGGGGGGCGATCGATGGTTCGCAGCGTTGGCTGCGAGCCATCACTCGATGGTCATGTCGATCCGCGCCCGGTCGTTGTTGGCGATGCTGCCGTCGGCGCCGTCGGAAACGAAGAACAGGTCCATCGTCAGACGGTGGGGGTCGGAATCGAGGATGCGGCCCAGGGTCATGCCGAACTGGAACGGGTCCTTGTACTCGCCGAGTCTCTCGGCGCTGTTGCCGGGCAGGGTGCCTTCGGCGTGGGCCGTGATGTTGGTCTGCTTCATCAAGGCCTGCATCTGCGCTTCGGTGAACGTCACCTTGGCGTCCTTTCCGACCTGCACCGGGCCATTGCCCTTGATGTCGCCGGTGAGCATGTAGTTCCAGGTCTTGGCGTCGGCGTCAGTGGGCACCTTGAGGTTGTACTCGTAGGTACGTTCGGAGGCGATCTCGTTGCCTTGGGCGTCGTAGTGGCAGACGACCTGAAGGGGCGGGTCGTCGTTGCCGCGCATCGGCGGGGTGATCGTGTAACTGTAAGACCCGTCCGGATAGCTGGTCTTGACGTAACCGTAGGTGGTTTGCGGGCCGCCGAACGAGGCGTAGGCGCGGGCCATGGTGTCGCCCTGCTCGTAGGAGACTTCGCCGTTCAAGCGCAACTGGTCGGAGAAGTTGTAGCGCTCGAGCGTAGCGACGTTGCTGACGCCGTCGTTCTGGGCGGCGACTTCGCCGGTGGCGGTGAAATGGGCGTAGGCGGCCTGGCCGTCGGGCTTGGACAGGTCGAACTCGGCCGTGCGCAGCACCGAATGCCCCTTGTTGGCCTGGATGCCCGGGCCGAGATCGAGGCTGAGCGGGCCGAAGTTGATCGACGGCAGCACGCCGCTCTTTTGCTCGATCGCCTGCAGTGCGCCGATATCGACGCGCACGCTGGTTTCGCTGGTGCGGGTGACGCTGTAGGCCGAACCGGTAGCGACTTTGTTCTCGCCGTCGGTGGTCACGCCCAAGCGCGGGCCCTTCGGGAAGGCGTCGTCGAAGAGCTTCTGGAACGCCGCGGAGAACTGGGTCTGAGTGAAGTTCTGCGAGTCCAGGGTTACTGTGGCGCCGACCGGGATCGTGGTCGGGTCGAAGGGATTCACCTTGGCGGCGGTTTGCGGGTTCTGGTTCTCGCCCGGCAATACGACCTTGTAGCGCAGGCGATGGCCTGCGCCTGCGCTGCCTTCGACATCGACGCTCTTGTTGCCGGCGCCGGCAGCGCCGGATACCGAGAACACGGCGGTGACTTCGAACTCGGTTTTGCCGTCCTTGTTTTGCTGCTTGACCTCGATCTCCGAATCCTGGCGCATCTCGATGCCGCCGGGGCCGGGCACGGTGCTGCCCTGGGTCAGCTTGACGCTGCCGTTGCCCGGGCTCCAGGAAATGCCGCCGCGCTGGCTGCCGTCGCTGACCTCCACGCCGTACTCGCTGGAGGCGGTGGGATGGGTCGGGTCGAAGTCGGTGACGATGGTTTCTTCGGTGACGCTCATCGTCGCCGCGGGGATCTTGAGCTCGTCGCCGTGAAAGATCGGATCGCCCTTGCCGGTCATGCTGGCTTCCATCCGCCGTTCCTTGTCCTGGAACAGTTCCGGGTTGGCCTGACGCAGCGCCTGTGGGGTGATGCCGTAGAGGGCGGCGATTTCGACGACGCTCTGGTCGTTGACGACGGTATGAGTCTGGGGTTGGTTCTGCGGTTGGGGCAGGGTGGGCGACGAGCCCTGGGTGGCGTAGACACCGGTCATGAGTGGCATGGGCGCAACTGTGAGGATGGTCGCGACTTTACAGTTGCGCTGGCTTGCGGGGGACTAGGGGTGACCCCAGGATTCGGGGCGGATTTGTGCAGTAATGAAACAATTCGCGGTTCGCGTTCGCGATTGCACCGTTAAGCCGGCTGTTTTGCTGTCTTGCTTTTGCTGTGCAAGCTTGGCGCAGTACCGAGCTCGCGATGTAACCGTAGACCCGGAGGGCGGCGCACAGGACGTGCGCCGTTTTTCGATAGGACAAGGATGTCCTATCGAAAAATCCCGGC
>NZ_JBQEOE010000037.1:0-36552 GCF_052045105.1 Lysobacter sp. 22409
CGCTCGGCGGTGAACTTCTGGCGGGTGATGGGCGAGACCACTCATCGTGAACTGGGCGCCGGCTCGCGCGTGGCCCTCAATGCGGCGTTCTCGTTCGACATGTCCTTGAAGGGCATCCTGCAACTGTTGTCGGGTCATGCGCTGGTGCTGATCCCGCAGTCGATCCGCGCCAACGGCCCGGCGATGCTGGACTTCATCGATCGTTACCGCATCGATGCCTTCGACAGCACACCCTCGCAGTTGGAGGTATTGCTGGCGGCCGGCCTGATCGGCAAGCCCGGTCATCAGCCGACCAGCGTGCTGCTCGGCGGCGAGCCGATCGGCAAGGCGATGTGGGACAAGCTCAAAGCGTCGCCGAGCATCCACTTCCACAATATGTACGGCCCGACCGAGTGCACGGTCGATGCGACCATCGGCAGCATCCGCGATGCGGTCGGCGGCCCGAATATCGGCCGTCCGATTGCGAATACGCCGGTGTATCTGCTCGACGCGCGCGGCGAGCCGGTGCCGGTCGGCGTGCCGGGCGAATTGTTCCTCGGCGGCGTGCAAGTCGCACGCGGTTACCTGGATCGCCCGGAGCTGACCGCCGAGCGTTTCCTGCGCGATCCGTTCTCGACCGAAGCCGATGCGCGCATGTACAAGACCGGCGATCTCGGCCGCTGGCGCGCCGACGGCACGATCGAATACCTGGGCCGCAACGATTTCCAGGTCAAGATCCGTGGTTTCCGCATCGAACTCGGCGAGATCGAAGCGCGCCTGGCCGCCTGCGACGGTGTGCGCGAAGCGGTGGTGATCGCACGCGAAGACGACAGCGGCGACAAACGCTTGGTTGCGTACGTGGTGGCGGAGCAGGGCGCCGAGATCTCGGTGACCAATCTGCGCGAAGCGCTGGCGCGCGACTTGGCGGAGTACATGATCCCGAGCGCGTTCGTCGCCCTGGACGCCTTGCCCTTGAACCCGAACGGCAAGCTCGACCGCAAGGCGCTGCCGTCGCCGGACCAATCGGCATTGGCGAGCCGCGAGTACGAAGCGCCGCTCGGCGAAGTCGAGCAGACCCTGGCCGAAATCTGGCAGGACTTGCTCGGGATCGAGCGGGTCGGCCGCCACGACCACTTCTTCGAGCTCGGCGGTCACTCGCTGCTGATCATGCAATTGGCGATCCGGGTGCGCGAGCAGTTCCATGTGGAAGTGCCGTTGCGGGATTTGTTCGAACGTCCGCTGCTGTCGGTGCTGGCCGATGCGATCAAGGCCTTGCAGGTCGAGGTCTTCCTCGGCGACGAGCTCGGCGACATGCAGGACGAGTTGGATTCGATGTCGGAAGACGAATTGCGCAAGCTGCTGGAAAGGGAATCCGTAGATGAATAAGCAGGACCAGGCTCTGGAAGAGCTGAAACAGGCGATTTTGCGCAACCGGCTCAAGAAACGCATCGAACAGCGCGGCGACGACCTCGCCGCGCCTACGATCCCGCTCGCCGACCGCAGCGCGCCGCTGCCGCTGTCGTGGGCGCAGCAGCGCCTGTGGTTTCTCGATCGGCTCGACCCGGCCGCCAGCGCCGCGTATCACATGCCGGTGGCGCTGCGCCTGAGCGGGCGCCTGGACCGCGCCGCGCTCAAGGCCACCCTCGACCGCCTGATCGCCCGCCACGAGAACCTGCGCACCTGCTTCGTCGAAGTCGACGGCGTGCCGACCCAAGTGGTCGCCTCGGCCGAGCGCGGCTTCGCTCTCGACGAACAAGACCTCGGCGCGCTGGCGCCGGACGCGCGCGAAACCGCCATCGCCGAACTCGGTGCGACCGAAGCGCGGGCGCCGTTCGACCTCGCCGCCGGCCCCTTGATCCGCGGCCGTCTGCTGCGTCTGGCCGACGACGAGCACGTGTTGCTGCTGACCCAGCACCACATCGTCTCCGACGGTTGGTCGATCGGCGTGCTGGTACGCGAAGTCACCGCGCTCTACAGCGCTTTCAGCCAGGGCCAGGCCGATCCGCTGCCGCCGCTGGCGATCCAGTACGCCGACTACGCGGTCTGGCAGCGCCAATGGCTGCAAGGCGATGCCTTACAGGGGCAACTGGATTTCTGGCGCGGCCATCTCGGCGGCGCACCGGCCTTGCTGGAATTGCCGAGCGACCGGCCGCGCCCGCCGGTGCAGCGCTATGCCGGCGGCCGCGTCGATCTGCGCTTGACCCCGCAGCTGACTGCGTCCCTGCATGCCTTGTCGCAACGTCACGGCACGACCATGTTCATGGTCCTGTTGGCGGCGTGGGCGACTCTGTTGGCGCGTTTGAGCGGTCAGGACGAAGTCGTCATCGGCAGCCCGGTGGCCAATCGCCGCCACAGCGAAGTCGAGCCCTTGATCGGTTTCTTCGTCAACACCATCGCCTTGCGCATCGATTTCAGCGGCAAGCCCGACGTCGCTGCCTTGCTGGCCCAGGTCAAGGCCGCCACGCTCGGCGCCTACGCCCACCAGGACGTGCCGTTCGAGCAGGTCGTGGAAGCCCTGCAGCCGGCGCGCAGCCTGAGCTACGGGCCGGTGTTCCAGACCATGCTGGCGTTCAACAACACGCCGGGCAACAGCGAACTGAGCTTGCCGGGCCTGAGCCTGGAAATGCTCGGCACCTCGCGCTACACCGCGCATTTCGATCTGGAACTCGGGCTGCGCGAGATCGACGGCGCAGTCGAGGGCAACATCGGTTACGCCAGCGATCTGTTCGATCACGCCACCATCGAGCGTTATGCCGGTTACTTCGTCAGCGTGCTCGAAGGTCTGGCCGCCGAAGGCGCCGAGCCGGTCGCGCGCCTGCCGCTGATGGCCGCCGCCGAGCGCGAGCGCGTGCTCGAAGGCTTCAACGACAGCGCGGTGGAGTTTCCGCCGCAGCGCGTGCTGCACCAGTTATTCGAGCAGCAGGCCCAGCGCACCCCGGATGCCTGCGCATTGGTATTCGAGGAGAACCGCCTCGGTTACGCCGAACTCAACCGCCGCGCCAATCGGGTCGCGCATCGCTTGATCGCGCTCGGCGTCAAACCCGACGACCGCGTCGCGATCTGCGCCGAGCGCGGGCCGGAGTTGGTGGTCGGCGTGCTCGGCATCCTTAAGGCCGGCGCCGGCTACGTGCCGCTCGATCCGGCCTATCCCGACGAACGCCTGGCCTACATGCTCGGCGACAGCGCACCGCTGGCGCTGCTGAGCCAACACAGCCTGCTCGCCGAGGTGCCAGCCCTGGCCGCTTCTCGCGTGCCGCTGATCGACCTCGACGGTGCCGCACTCGCCGCCGAGCCCGAGCACGATCCGCTCGTCGCCGGCCTGACGCCGGACCATTTGGCCTACGTCATCTACACCTCGGGCTCGACCGGCGAGCCCAAGGGCGTGGCGATGCCGCAAGCGCCGCTGGTCAACTTGATCGATTGGCAGTGCCGCGACCAGGCCGGTCGCGCCGTCGGCGAGAAGGTGCTGCAGTTCTCCGCGCTCGGTTTCGACGTCGCCTTCCAGGAACTGTTCTATACGCTAGCCTCGGGCGGTTGCCTGATGCTGTTGCGCGAGGCGACCCGCCAGGACCCGTTCGCGCTGGTCGATTTCATCAAGCGCCACGAGGTGCAGCGGATCTTCCTGCCGTTCGTGGCCTTCCAGGGGCTGGTTGCGGCCGCCGAGCGCAATGGCGAAGCCTTGCCGTCGCTGACCCGCGTGGTCACCGCCGGCGAGCAGTTGTTCGTCAACCCGGCGATCCGCAGTTTCTTCGCCCGCGTCCCCGGACGCGAGCTGCACAATCATTACGGCCCGACCGAAAGCCACGTCTGCACCGCCCACACCTTGTCCGGCGACCCGATGACGTGGCCGGCGACCCCGCCGATCGGCGCGCCGATCGCCAATGCGCGCATCTACCTGCTCGACAGCGAGCGCCAGCCGGTGCCGCCCGGCGTCAACGGCGAGATCTATATCGGCGGCGCCTGCCTGGCGCGCGGTTATCTCGGCCGCCCCGAACTCAGCACCGAGCGCTTCCTGGCCGACCCCTTCGTCGCCGACGCCGATGCGCGCATGTACAAGACCGGCGACCTCGGCCGCTGGCTGCCCGACGGCACCGTCGACTACCTCGGCCGCAACGATTTCCAGGTCAAGATCCGCGGCTTCCGGGTCGAGCTCGGCGAAATCGAGGCGCGCCTGTGCGCCTGCGCCGGCGTGCGCGAAGCGGTGGTGACCGCACGCGACGACCAGGCCGGCGGCAAGCGCCTGGTGGCGTATCTGCTGGCGGAGCCGGGCGCCGACGTGTCGGCAGCGACCTTGCGTGCCGCGCTGGCGCGCGATCTGGCCGAGTACATGCTGCCGTCGGCCTTTGTCAGCCTAGACGCCTGGCCGATGTCGCCCAACGGCAAGCTCGACCGCAGGGCGCTGCCGGCGCCGGACCAGTCCGCGCTCGCGCTGCGCGAATACGAAGCGCCGCAGGGCGAACTGGAACAGACGGTGGCCCGGGTCTGGTGCGAACTGCTCGGCCTGGAGCGCGCCGGGCGTCAGGACCAGTTCTTCGAACTCGGCGGGCATTCCCTGCTTGCGGTGCAGTTGGTCACGCGCCTGCGCGAAGCGCTCGGCGTCGAACTCGCGCTGCGCGAGGTGTTCGCCCATCCCGGCCTCGCTGCAATGGCCGCGGCGCTGGCCGGCGCCGGCCGTGCCGAGGACAGCGCCATCGCCTTGGCCGACCGCAGCGGCGCTTTGCCGCTGTCGTGGGCGCAACAGCGTCTGTGGTTCCTCGACCAGCTCGACCGCGCCGCCAGCGCCGCCTATCACATGCCGGCGGCGTTGCGCCTGAGCGGCACGCTCGACCGCGGCGCGCTCAAGCGCACCCTCGACGGCATCGTCGCCCGTCATGAAAACCTGCGCACCTGCTTCGTCGATGGCGGCGGCACGCCGGTGCAGGTGATCGCGCCGGCCGAGGTCGGCTTCGCCCTGATCGAACACGACCTTACAGACGTCGCTGCGGATGCGCGCGACGCCGCGGTCGCCGCACTGGCCGCGCAGGAAGCGCAGGCGCCGTTCGATCTCGCCGTCGGTCCCTTGATCCGCGGCCGTCTGCTGCGTCTGGCCGACGACGAACACGTGCTGCTGGTCACCCAGCATCACATCGTCTCCGACGGCTGGTCGCTCGGCGTGCTGGTGCGCGAAGTCAGCGCGCTGTACGCGGCGTTCCACGAAGGTCGCGCCGATCCCTTGCCGCCGTTGCCGATCCAGTACGTCGACTACGCCCTGTGGCAACGGCAGTGGCTGCAAGGCGAGACCCTGCAGGCGCAGCTGGATTTCTGGCGCGAGCATCTGCGCGGCGCACCGGCTTTGTTGGAACTTCCGGCCGACCGTCCGCGCCCGCCGTTGCAGAGCTATGCCGGCGACCGCGTCGCGCTGAGCCTGTCGCCGGTGCTGACCGCGTCGCTGCGCGCCTTGTCGCAGCGCCACGGCACCACGATGTTCATGACCTTGCTGGCCGCGTGGTCGGTGCTGCTGTCGCGCCTGAGCGGGCAGGACCAGGTCGTCATCGGCAGCCCGGTCGCGAACCGCCAGCGCGCCGAAGTCGAGCCGCTGATCGGCTTCTTCGTCAACACCCTGGCCCTGCGCGTCGACCTGAGCGCGGCGCCGAGCGTGGCCGCGCTGCTGGCACAGATCAAGGCCACCACCCTGGATGCCTATGCGCACCAGGATGTGCCGTTCGAGCAGGTGGTCGAAGCGGTGCAGCCGGCGCGCACCCTGAGCTACAGCCCGCTGTTCCAGAGCATGCTGGCCTTCAACAACACCCCCGACGGCGGCGCCCTGGAACTGCCGGGGCTGACCCTGGAAGCGGTCGGCGGCGCCCGCCACACCGCGCACTTCGACATCGAGCTGGCGGTCACCGATGCCGGCGCCACCCTCGAAGGCAACCTGGCTTTCGCCACCGATCTGTTCGAGCGCGCCACCATCGAGCGCTATGCCGGGCACTTCGTCCGCTTGCTCGAAAGCATGGTCGGCGACGATGCGCGCACGGTCGATGCCTTGCCGCTGCTGAGCGCCGGCGAGCGCGAGCAGGTGCTGCGCGGTTTCAACGCCACCGACATCGACTACCCGCACGACCGTTGCATCCACGGCGTGTTCGAGCAGTGCGCGGCCGAGCGGCCGACTGCGATCGCCGCGCGTTTCCAGGGGCGCAGCCTGAGCTACGCCGAATTGGACCGCCGCGCTAACCGCCTGGCCCATCGCCTGATCGCGCTCGGCGTCGTACCCGACGACCGCGTCGCGATCTGCGCCGAACGCGGCCTGGAACTGGTGGTGGGCCTGCTCGCCATCCTCAAGGCCGGCGCCGGCTACGTGCCGCTGGACCCGCAGCATCCCGACGAACGCCTGGCCTTCATGCTCGCCGACAGCGCGCCACGCGCGCTGCTCGCGCCGGCCGCCTTGCGCGAGTCCGTGGCCGCACTGGCACAGGCCGAGGCCGCCTTCGTGGCGATGGACGGGATCGCCGATGCGCAATCGCCGTCGCCGCTCGACCTCGCGCCCGACGTGGCCGGGCTCGGCTCGCGGCATCTGGCCTATGTCATCTACACCTCGGGCTCGACCGGCCTGCCGAAGGGGGTGATGGTCGAGCACCGCAACGTGCTGCGCCTGGTGATCAACAACGAATGCGCGCAGTTCGGCGTCGACGACGTCATCGGCCTGTGCGCCAACCCGGCCTTCGACGCCTCGACCTGGGAGCTGTGGGGCGCCTTGCTCAACGGCGCGCGCCTGGAAGTGATCGCCGCCGACGACGTGCTGGAGCCGGAGCGCTTCGCCGCGGCCCTGATCGACGGCGGCGTGACCGCGCTGTGGCTGACCGTGGGCCTGTTCAACGAGTATGTCGACGCCCTGGCGCCGGCCTTCGCCGGCCTGAACCATCTGCTGATCGGCGGCGATGCGCTCGACCCGCGCAGCGTCGCGCGCGCGCTCGGCCGCGCGCAGCGGCCGCGGCGCCTGGTCAACGGCTACGGCCCGACCGAGACCACGACCTTCGCCACCAACTTCGAGATCGCCGCGGTCGCCGAGGGCGCACGCAGCATCCCGATCGGCAAGCCGATAGCCAACACCCGCGTGTACTTGCTCGACGCGCGCGGCGAGCCGGTGCCGGTCGGCGTCGCCGGCGAGCTCTACATCGGCGGCCCGGGCGTCGCCCGCGGGTATCTCAATCGCGATGAGCTCAGCGCCGAACGTTTCGTCGTCGACCCCTTCGGCGATGAGCCGGGCGCACGCCTGTACCGCAGCGGCGACCTCGGCCGCTGGCAGGCAGACGGCAGCATCGAGTTCCTCGGCCGCAACGATTTCCAGGTCAAGATCCGCGGTTTCCGCATCGAGCTCGGCGAGATCGAAGCACGCCTGATCGACTGCGCCGGTGTGCGCGAAGCGGTGGTGTTGGCGCGCGAAGACCAGCCCGGCGACAAGCGCCTGGTGGCCTATGTGATCGCCGACGACGGCGCCGAAGTCTCGGCGGCAGCGTTGCGCGAGGCGCTGGCCAAGAACCTGGCCGATTACATGCTGCCGTCGGCGTTCGTGAGCCTGGCCACGTGGCCGCTGACCGCTAACGGCAAGCTCGACCGCAAGGCGCTGCCGGCGCCGGATGCGTCGGCGGTGGCGGCGCGCGAGTACGAAGCGCCGCAAGGCGAGGCCGAAACCGCGGTTGCGGCGATCTGGTCCGAGCTGCTCGGCCTGCAGCGGGTCGGCCGCCACGACCATTTCTTCGAACTCGGCGGTCATTCCCTGCTCGCCGTGCAATTGACCACGCGCTTGCGCGAGAGCCTCGGTGCGGCGCTGGCGCTGCGCGAGGTGTTCGCGAAGCCGACCCTGGCGGCGATGGCGGCGGCCCTGTCCGGTGCCGAACGCACCGGCGAAGCGGCGATCCCGCGCGCCGATCGCACCGCGGCCTTGCCGCTGTCGTGGGCGCAGCAACGCCTGTGGTTCCTCGACCGGCTGGATCCGGCAGCGGGCGCGGCCTATCACATGCCGACCGCTTTGCGCCTCAGCGGCCGTCTCGACCGCGATGCGCTCAAGGCGACCCTCGATCGCATCGTCGCCCGCCACGAAAATCTGCGCACTTGTTTCGTCGAAACCGACGGGATCGCATCGCAATCGATCGCGCCGGCCGACCGTGGCTTCGACCTGGTCGAGATCGATCTGCGCGGCCTCGATGCCGATGCGCGCGAACGCGCGGTTGCCGAGCTCGGCGCAGAAGAGGCGCGCGCGCCGTTCGACCTCGCTGCCGGCCCGCTGATCCGCGGACGTTTGCTGCGCATGGCTGCAGACGAGCACGTGCTGCTGTTGACCCAGCATCACATCGTCTCCGACGGTTGGTCGCTCGGCGTGCTGGTCAAGGAAGTCACCGCGCTGTACGCGGCCTTCAGCCAGGGCCAGGACGACCCGCTGCCGCCGTTGCCGATCCAGTACGCCGACTACGCGCAGTGGCAGCGGCAATGGCTGCAGGGCGAAACCCTGCGCCGACAACTCGGTTTCTGGCGCGAGCACCTGCACGGTGCGCCCGCGCTGCTGGAACTGCCGACCGACCGGCCGCGCCCGCCGTTGCAGAGCTATGCCGGCGACCGCGTCGGCCTGAGCCTGTCGCCGCGACTGACCGCCGAGCTGCGCGAGTTGTCGCAGCGCCAAGGCGCGACTTTGTTCATGACCTTGCTGGCGGCGTGGTCGAGCCTGTTGTCGCGCTTGAGCGGGCAGGGCGAGATCGTCGTCGGCAGCCCGGTCGCCAATCGCCAGCGCGCCGAGATCGAGCCGCTGATCGGCTTCTTCGTCAACACCCTGGCCTTGCGCATCGAGGTCGACGGACAGGCCAGCGTCGCCGATCTGCTCGGCCGTGTGCGCAGCACCATGCTCGACGCCTACGCCCACCAGGACGTGCCGTTCGAGCAGGTGGTCGAAGCGGTACAGCCGGCGCGCAGCCTGAGCTACAGCCCGCTGTTCCAGACCATGTTCGCGTTCAACAACACCCCGGGTGGCGGCGCGCTGCAGTTGCCGGGATTGGAGCTGGAAAGCATCGGCCGTCCGCTGCATACCGCCCACTTCGATCTCGAACTGGCCCTGGCCGACAGCGGCGACAGCCTGCAGGGCAATCTGTCCTTCGCCAGCGACCTGTTCGAGCGCGAGACCATCGAACGCTACGCCGGCTATTTCGTGAGTCTGCTCGAAGCCATGGTCGCCGACGCGCAATGCCCGGTCGCCCGCCTGCCGCTGCTATCGGCGGCCGAACGCGAGCATGTGCTGGAAGACTTCAACGATACCGGCTTCGACTATCCGCGCGAGCGCTTGTTGCATCAGCCGTTCGAAGCGCAGGTGCGGGCGACGCCGGACGCGACCGCGGTGGTCTGCGGCGACCAGCGCTTGAGCTATGCCGAACTGAACCGCCGCGCCAACCGCATCGCTCACCGTCTGCTGGCGTTGGGTGTGCGCGCCGACGACCGTGTCGCGATCTGTCTCGAACGCGGTCCGGCGCTGGTCGCCGGCGTGCTCGGCATCCTCAAGGCCGGCGCGGCCTACGTGCCGCTGGACCCGAACTATCCGCCGGACCGTCTGGCCTACATGCTCGCCGACAGCGCGCCGATGGCGTTGTTGAGTCAGACGTCTTTGGGCGGTTTGCTCGGCGAGGTCGAAGTGCCGGTGTTGTTCGCCGACGATGCGGCTTTGGCCGATCAGCCCGGGCACGACCCCGTCGTCGACGGTCTGACTGCGCGTCATCTGGCCTACGTGATCTACACCTCCGGTTCGACCGGTCAGCCCAAGGGCGTGGCGATCGAACACGCGAACGCAGCCAATTTCATCGCCTGGGCGAACGCCAGCTTCAGCGCCGAACAGCTGCGCGACACGCTGTTCTCGACCTCGATCAACTTCGACCTGGCGGTGTACGAGCTGTTCGCGCCACTGAGCATCGGCGCGCAGATCACGTTGGTGCGCGACGTGCTCGCGACCGACCCGGGCAGCCCGCTGAGCCTGATCAACACCGTGCCCTCGGGCATCAACGCCTTGCTGCAGAGCGGCGGGGTGCCGGCGACGGTACGCACGGTCAATCTGGCCGGCGAGCCGCTCAAGCGCGCTTTGGTCGAGCAGATCTTCGCCCAGACCGACGTGGCCATGGTCGCGAACCTGTACGGCCCGACCGAGACCACGACCTATTCGACCTGGGTGGCGATGGACCGCGCCAACGGTTTCGTCTCGCATATCGGCAAGCCGGTCGCGAACACTCGCATCTACATCGTCGACGCGCACCTGGAGCCGGTGCCGGTCGGGGTGGTCGGCGAGCTGTATATCGGCGGCGAAGGCGTGGCGCGCGGTTATCTGCACCGCCCGGAGCTTACCGCGGAACGTTTCGTCCACGACCCCTTCGTCGCCCACGAAGCCGCGCGGATGTACAAGACCGGCGACCTCGGCCGCTGGCGTGCCGACGGCACGATCGAATACCTGGGTCGCAACGATTTCCAGGTCAAGATCCGCGGTTTCCGCATCGAGCTCGGCGAGATCGAGACCAGGCTCGCGGCCTGTGAGGGCGTGCGCGAAGCGGTGGTGGTGGCGCGCGAAGGCGAGGGCGGCGACAAGCGCCTGATCGCTTACGTGGTCCCCACTGACGGCGTCGAGCTGACGGCGGCGCGCCTGCGCGAGCAGCTGTCGCGCAGCCTGGCCGAGTTCATGCTGCCGAGCGCCTTCGTGACCCTGGCGGCCTTGCCGCTGACCCCGAACGGCAAGCTCGACCGTAAGGCGCTGCCGGCGCCCGGCGACGACGCGGTGATCCGCCGCGACTTCGAAGCGCCGCAGGGCGAAACCGAAACCGCGCTTGCGGCGATCTGGTGCGAGCTGCTGGGCCTGGAGCAGGTTGGTCGCCAGGATCGGTTCTTCGAACTCGGCGGGCATTCGCTGTTGGCCCTGCAACTGGTCACCCGACTGCGTTCGACCCTCGGCCTCGAGTTCGCCCTGCGCGAAGTGTTCGCGCAGCCGAGTCTCGAAGGCATGGCACGTGCCCTGGATCGCATCGACCGCGCCGCCGCATCGTTGGCGCCGATCGCACCGGCCGACCGCAGCGGGCCGCTGCCGCTGTCCTGGGCGCAGCAACGCCTGTGGTTCCTGGATCAGCTCGATCCGGCCGCGGGTGCGGCCTACCACATGCCGGCGGCGCTGCGTTTGAGCGGCAGGTTGGATCGCGAGGCGCTCAAGGCCGCGCTCAACCGGGTCGTCGCCCGTCACGAAAACCTGCGCACGTGTTTCGCCGAGGTCGATGGCGAGCCGGTGCAGCTGATCGCCGCGGCCGATGCCGGCTTCGCCCTGATCGAACACGACCTGCGCGAACTCGAGGAGACGGCGCGCGAACATGCGCTGGCCAGCTTGAGCTTGCAAGAGGCCCGTGCACCGTTCGATCTCGCTCGCGGCCCGCTGATCCGCGGCCGCTTGTTGCATCTGCGCGACGACGAGCACGTGTTGCTGGTCACCCAGCACCACATCGTCTCCGACGGCTGGTCGATTGGCGTGTTGGTGCGCGAAGTGGCGGCGTTGTATGCGGCCTTCCACGAGGGCCGCACCGATCCACTGCCGCCGCTGCCGATTCAGTATGCCGACTACGCGGTGTGGCAACGGCAATGGCTGCAGGGCGAAGCGCTGAGCGAGCAGGTCGAGTTCTGGCGCGGGCAACTGCGTGGGGCACCGGCGTTGTTGGAACTGCCGAGCGACCGTCCGCGCCCGCCGGTGCAGAGCTATGCCGGCGATCGGGTCGAGCTGCGTCTGTCGGCGCAGGCTTCGGCGGCCTTGCGCGCCTTGTCGCAGCGTCACGGCACGACCGTGTTCATGACCTTGCTCGCGGGTTGGGCGAGCTTGCTGTCGCGCCTGAGCGGGCAGGACGAGGTCGTGATCGGCAGTCCGGTCGCCAATCGCCAGCGCACCGAGATCGAACCGCTGATCGGTTTCTTCGTCAACACCCTGGCGCTGCGCATCGGCGTCGACGGCCGGGCCAGCGTCGCCGAACTGTTGGCGCAGGTGAAGGCGACCATGCTCGATGTCTACGCCCACCAGGAACTGCCGTTCGAGCAGGTGGTCGAGGCGGTGCAGCCGGCGCGCAGCTTGAGCTATGGGCCGTTGTTCCAGACCATGTTCGCCTTCAACAACACCCCGGGCGGCGGCGCGCTGAGCCTGCCGGGGCTGGCGCTGGAATCGATCGACAGCCCGCTGACGACGACCCAGTTCGACCTGTCGCTGGCCTTGGCCGACGGCGCCGACGGCATCGCCGGCAGCCTGGCGTATGCGACCGCGCTGTTCGACCGCACCACCGCCGAACGCTACGCCGCCTGCCTGGTGTCGCTGCTCGAAGCGATGGCCGCCGACGAGCGCTGCGCCATCGCCGCGTTGCCGCTGCTGGGCGCGCCACAGCGCGAGCAGGTGCTGCGTAGCTTCAACGACACCGAGACAAAGTTCGTTCTGCCGGCCTCGATCCCTCGTGGCTTCGAACTGCAGACACAACGCACGCCCGAGGCCGAGGCCCTGGTCTGCGGCGAACGCAGCCTGAGCTACGCCGAACTCAACCGCCGCGCCAACCGCGTCGCCCATCGCCTGATCGCGCTGGGCGTGCGTGCCGACGACCGGGTCGCGATCCGGGTCGAGCGCGAGATCGAGACCATCGTCGGCGTGCTCGGCATCCTCAAGGCCGGCGCCGGCTACGTGCCGCTGGACCCGGCCTATCCGAGCGAGCGCCTGGACTACATGCTCGCCGACAGCGCGCCGGTGGCCTTGTTGACGACGTCCACGGCATCGCCGCTCGCGACCACGCTGCCGGTGATCGCGCTCGACGACGCGGCGCTGACCGAACAACCCGAACACGATCCGGAGCTGACCGCAATCGGCCCGCAGCAGTTGGCCTATGCGATCTACACCTCCGGTTCGACCGGGCGGCCCAAGGGGGTGATGGTCGAGCACCGCAACGTGCTCAATCTGTGGGCCGCGCTGGAACGCGAGGCTTTCGTCCATTGCGCGGCCGGTGCGCGGGTTGCGCTCAACGCCGGCCTGTCCTTCGATGCCTCGCTGCAAGCGCTGACCCAGTTGCTGTCCGGCCGCAGCGTGGTGCTGGTGCCGGCCGAGATTCGCGCCGACGCCGGAGCGATGCTGGAGTTCCTGGTGCGCGAACGCATCCAGGCCTTCGACTGCACGCCGGCCCAGTTCGAGCTGTTGATCGAACGCGGCCTGCTGCGGCGCGACGGCACCGATTTGCGCATGGTGTTGATCGGCGGCGAAGCGCTGTCGGCACGCGCCTGGGACGCCGCCGCGGCCTCGTCGCTGCACTGCTTCAACGTCTACGGCCCGACCGAGTGCACGGTCGACGCCACCCTGGCGCCGATCCGCGCCGGTGTTGCCCCGCATATCGGCAAGCCGATCGCCAACACCCAGGTCTACGTCCTCGACGGCGAACGCCAGCCGGTGCCGGTCGGGGTGACCGGCGAGATCCACATCGGCGGCGCCGGCGTGGCCCGCGGCTACCTGCATCGGGCGGAGCTCACCGACGAGCGTTTCCTCGCCGACCCGTTCGCGGACGCGGAGGGTGCGCGCATGTACCGCACCGGCGACCTCGGACGCTGGCGCGAGGACGGCCGCATCGAATACCTGGGCCGCAACGATTTCCAGGTCAAGATCCGCGGCCACCGCATCGAACTCGGCGAGGTCGAGGCCCGTCTGGGCGAATGCGACGGCGTGCGCGAGGCGGTGGTGGTCGCACGCGAAGACCAGGCCGGCGACCAGCGTCTGGTGGCATACCTGCTGGCGCGCGGCGACGCCGCACCGAGTGCGGCGGCGTTGCGCGAGCGGCTGGCGCGTTCGCTCGCCGAACACATGCTGCCGGCGGCGTTCGTGGTGCTGCCGGGCTGGCCGCTGACCGCCAACGGCAAGCTCGACCGCGCCGCCTTGCCGGCGCCGGATGGCGCGGCGCGGGTCCAGCACGCCTACGTTGCGCCGCAGGGCGCGACCGAAGCGGTCATCGCCGAAGTCTGGTCGCAATTGCTCGGCGTCGAGCGGGTGGGGCGGCACGACCGCTTCTTCGAACTCGGCGGCCATTCGCTGCTGGCGATCCGGGTGGTGCACGAACTGCGTGCGCGCCTCGGCGTGGCCGTGCCGCTGTCGGCGACCTTCTCGGCGCCGACCTTGGCGGCCTTGGCGGCGGCGATCGACGAGCAAGACCTGCGCCCGGCCTCGCTGTGCGTGCCGCTGCAAGCGGCGGCGACGGGCCGGCCGATGTTCTGCGTGCATCCGGTCGGCGGCCAGGTTTCGTTCTATACCGCCCTGGCCGCGCGCTTGGCGGTACTCGGGCCGGTCTACGGCCTGCAATCGCCGGAAGCCGCGGGCCTGCCGCAGCGCCCGGCTTCGTTGCAGGCGATGGCCCAGGCCCAGGTCGAGGCGATCCGCACTGTGCAGCCGCAGGGTCCGTATCGTCTGCTCGGTTGGTCGAGCGGCGGCATCCTCGCGGCGGCGATCGCCCAGCAATTGATCGCCGCTGGCGAGCGGGTCGAATACCTCGGCCTGCTCGATACCCATCTGCCGATCGCCGGTCTCGACAAAGACCCGATGCGCGCGGCCGAGGTCGCCCTGCGCGCCGAGTTGCAAGGGCGCGGTCTGGCCTGGCCGAGGTCGGTCGAGTTCGACGGGCTGGACATCGAGGTGCTGTCGGCGCAGCGCTTCGAACAAGTCGAGTCGTTGTTGCAGCGCCTGGGCTGGCGCGATGCCGATGCCGCGGCCTTCGCCCATCTGCAGGCGCAGTGGCCGGTGACCCGTGCGCATCTGCAACTGTTGTCGGGCTATACAGCCAGCCGCATCGACGCGCCGGTGCAGGCCTTCCGCGCCGATTCGTCGGACCGCGTCGCCGAAGGCATCGAAGCGATCAGCGGCGGCTTCGAGGCGATCGCGGTCGATGCCGGCCACTACGCCATGCTCGCCGAGCCGCACGCGCAGCGCATCGCCGCGGCCATCGCCGAGTTCCTCGCCCATCCCTCGTCCACGCGCATTACCCGCATCGGCGCCGATGCCGAGCGCGCCCTCGCCGAGACCCTGACATGAGTTCGTCGCTTTCCTTGCAGACCACGCCGTGGTTGATCCGCACGCCGTCTTCGACCCGGCGCATGCGCCTGTTCTGCTTCTCCTACGCCGGCGGCAACGCCTTCAACTTCTTCCGCTGGCAGGAGGCGCTCGACCCGGCCGTCGAAGTCTGCGCGGTGCAGTTGCCGGGGCGCAGCGCGCGCATCGCCGAGGAGCCGATTGGGTCCTTGCCGGCGTTGTTGCAGGCGGTGGCGCCGGTGATCTCGCGCATGGACGACCTGCCGTGCGCGTTCTTCGGCCACAGCGTCGGTGCCCTGGTCGCGTTCGAGTTGAGCCGCTACCTGCGCCTGCACGGCTTGAGCACGCCGAGCCATTTGTTCATGTCCGGTTGCCATGCGCCGCAGTTCCGCAGCCCGACCCGGCAACTGCACACCTTGTCGGATGCGCAGTTCACCGAGGTGCTGCGCGAGTACGAGGGCACGCCGCCGGAAGTTCTGGAAAGCCGCGAGCTGATGGAACTGCTGCTGCCGGCGATCCGCGCCGATTTCGCCATCGCCGAGAACTATCGCTACCGCCACGGCCCGCTGTTGCCGATGCCGATCAGCGTGTTCGCCGGGCGCGAGGATCTGAACAAGGAGCCCGGCCAGGTCGACGGCTGGCACAAAGAAACCTCGGGCGCCTGCCAGGTGACCTGGTTCGACGGCGGCCACTTTTTCGTCAACAGCCAGCGCGCCGCGGTGCTGGAGCAACTCAACGCGGAACTGACCGCAAGTTTGTGCGTATAGCCGCCGCGCCCGCATCGCGCCGGGCGAGACCGCAACCGCACAGTATTTCGAACGCTACGGATTTCAAGAACGACAGGGACCTGCCATGAACGTCAACGCGCTGTTCAACTCCGACCACCATCCGATCGTGATCACCCCCGCCGGCGATGCCAGCCAGGCGGCGCTGCACGATTACCTCGTCCAGAACCGCGAGCAGGTCCAGGCCTGGTTGCTCAAGCACGGCGGCATCCTGCTGCGCGGCTTCCAACTCGCCGGCGCCGAGGATTTCCGTGCCTGCTCCGAGCGCCTCGGCGCGCAGGCCTTCGACTACATCGGCGGCAATTCGCCGCGCAGCCGCGTCGCCGCCGACGTCTACACCTCGACCGAATACCCGGCCAGCGAAGTGATCAGCCTGCACAACGAGATGTCCTACCTGCCGCGCTGGCCGCGACGCCTGTTCTTCCACAGCGTGATCCCGGCCGCCTCGGGCGGACAGACCTCGCTGGCCAACAGCAGCGACGTGCTGCGCGCGGTGCCCGAGGAGATCGTGCGCAAGCTGCGCGAGCGCGGCATCAACTACGTGCGCAATTTCCAGTCGAGCATCCCGCTCGGCAAGAACTGGCAGACCACCTACCAGACCCAGGACCGGGCCGAGGTCGAGAGCATCGCCGCCGAGCAGGGCTCGACCTGCCGCTGGCAGGCCGACGGCGTGCTGCGCGTGACCACGCGTTGCGACGCCTTCGTCACCCACCCGCAGACCGGCCAGGAGGTGTGGTTCAACCAGGCCGAGCAGTGGCACCCCTCGGCGCTGAACCCGCAACTGCGCAGCATGTACGAGCAGATGGTCGGCAAGGGCAATCTGCCGCACGAGTGCGAGTACGGCGATGGCGAGCCGATGGAAGAGGAAGCCCTGGCCGAGGTGCGCCGCGCGCTCGACGCCAGCAAGCTGCTGTTCGACTGGCAGCGCGGCGACCTGCTGATGATCGACAACATCCTGATGATGCACGGCCGCGAATCGTTCAAGGGAGAACGCAAGACGCTCGCCTACCTGTCCGAGACCTGATCCGGACCCGACGCGCCACGCCTTCTTCCAGCCCCACCTTTGGACACCACATGACTGCAGATTTTCCCGCCTCGCGGCTGCGCGCCGGTTCGGTGCTGATGCTGACCCTGTTGGTCAGCGCGCCGGCCTGCGCCTCGATCGTGATCGACGGCAAGCTCGACGAAACCGAATGGGAACAGGCCAAGCGCTACGACGACTTCAAGGTCACCGAGCCGTATCGCCTGACCGCGCCCGACAGCGGCAGCGGCACCCAGGCGCGGCTGCTGTCGACGCCGGACGGCATCGTCGTCGCCTTCGTGCTCGAACAGGCGCCGGCGTTCGCGCGGGTCAAGCCGCGTCTGGAGCGCGACCAGGAGGACGTCATCGACGGCGTCAACTTCATGGTCGACTTCGACGGCGACGGCCGCACCGCTTACACCTTCAGCGTCGGCCTGTCGGGTTCGATCATGGACGGCGTGGTGACCAACGAGAACGTGCCCAACTACGACTGGGACACCGACTGGAGCTGGGCGGTCGAGGAGACCGAGAACGGCTGGCAGGTCGAGATGCTGATCCCGTGGACGGTGGCGCCGATGCGCGGCACCGACTCGGCCAGCCGCAACATCGCGGTGTATTTCAGCCGGGTGCTCGGCGGCAACGGCGAACGCCAGTCCTACCCGGCGGTGTCGATCGAACGCGGCCGTTTCGTTTCGGGTTTCGAGCGCTTGGAGATTCCGCAATACCGCAAGGCCTTGCTGCACTTCTGGCCCTATGTCACCGCCAACCACGACATGATCACCGGCCGCACCAAGTACAACGGCGGCGTCGATCTGTTCTGGAAGCCGTCGCCGCGCTTCCAGTTGAGCGCGACGGTGAATCCGGACTTCGGCCAGGTCGAGTCCGACGACCTGGTGATCAACTTCGACGCCATCGAGACCTTCTTCAGCGACCGGCGCCCGTTCTTCACCGAAAACCAGGGCATCTTCGACCTCAGCACGCCCGACCAGGGGCGGTTGATCCACACCCGCCGCATCGGCGGCGATGCCGACGACGGCAGCGGCGCCAGCGACATCGACGCCGCGATCAAGCTCAACGGCTCGCTGGGCCGGCTCAGCTATGGCGTGCTGGCCGCGACCGAAGACGGCGAGGCCGGTCGCGATTTCTACGCCGCGCGTTTGTTGTTCCCGGTGCACGACAAGCTCAGCATCGGCTGGCTCGGCACCGACACCGAACGCCCGTTCCGCGACCGCAGCGCGCAGGTGCAGGCGGTCGACATGAGCTGGCGGCCGAGCGATACGCTGGTGATCAACGGCCAGGTGCTCGGCAGCTTCATCGACCAGCGCGGCCGCAGCGTCAACGACAGCGGCGCCTGGATGCGCGTCAACTGGACGCCGTCGGAAAGCTGGCGTTACCGCTTCGAGGCCAATCACGTCGGCAACCACCTCGACTTCAACGACCTGGGCTACCAGCGCCGCGCCAGCCTCAACGAGGTCAAGCTCGCCGCCGACTACGTCCACCGCGTCAAAGACGAGGACGCCAACCTGCGCAGCGTGCGCTGGTTCGCCGACCTGCAGGCGCGCAGCAACGACCGCGGCGACCGTCTGCCGACCACCCTGGCGATCGTCAACAACTACAACTACCGCAGCGGCAACCGCCTGAATTTCAACGTCAGCCTGATCAGCTCCGGTTGGGACGACCTGATCTCGCGCGGCAACGGCCTGTGGAAGCGTTCGCAGCGTTATCGCTCCGAGGCCGAATTCGTCAGCCGCCGCTACGGCGATTGGACCTACGGGGCGGCGTTGTCGATGTTGCCGCAGGGCCTGTCGGGTAAGGCCACGCCGGAGCTGGAGCTGAGTGCGGTCTGGTATCCCAACGACGATTTCAATGCCCAATTGATCTTCAGCCCGGACCGCGGCAGCGACTGGCTGATCTGGGAAGACGGCCGTAACTTCGGCCGTTACTCGCGGCGCGGCGACTATGCCAGCCTCAACCTGAGCTGGTTCCCGGGCCTGCATCACGAGGTGCGCCTGAAGACCGAATGGGCCTCGGTGCGGGCCGATGGCGGTCAGGGCTACATCCTGCAGCCGAACGGGCAGATGCGGGCGAGCGGGCAGGCGAGGGCGGACTTCGACGTCAACAACTTCGGCCTGCAGTTGCGCTATCGCTACCTGCTCGGCCCGCAGTCGGACATCTTCGTGGCCTATTCGCGCGGCGGCTCGACCTTCCTCGAACGCGACCCGCTCGGCACCTACGATCAGTTCACCGACGCGCTGGAATTGCGCGATTCCGACCAACTGCTGGCCAAGATCCGCTATCGGTTCTGAGCCGCCCCAACATCGTCACGCGCCGCGGCGGCTACCGCGGCGCCGCGTTTCACAGGAGTACTGGACATGCATGCTTTCAAGGAAACCGCGCTATTCGCCGACGGCCGCGCACCGCGCGTATTCGAACCCGGCGCCGGCGAGCGCGATCTGGCCGCCTTCGTCTCGGCACGCCGCGAACTGATCGAAGAGCGTCTGCTCGAACACGGCGCCTTGCTGTTCCGCGGCTTCGACGTCGCTTCGGTCGCCGACTTCGAGGGTTTCGGCGAAGCGGTGTCGCCGCGCGCGCTCGACTATACCTATCGCTCGACCCCGCGCAGTTCGGTCGGCAAGGGCGTGTTCACCGCCACCGAGTACCCGCCCGACCAGGAGATCGCCCTGCATTGCGAGAACGCCTATCAGCGCGACTGGCCGCTGAAGATCGCGTTCTGCTGCCTGGTGGCGCCGCAGAGCGGCGGCGAGACCCCGATCGCCGACATGCGTCGGGTCGCCGCAGCCATCGGCGAGGAGCGTATGGACCGCTTCGAGGCGCGTGGCGTGCGTTATGTGCGCCACTACCGGCCCTATGTCGACATTCCCTGGGAGACGGTGTTCCAGACCTCCGACCGCGGCGAAGTCGCGCGTTTCTGCGAGGCCAACGGCATCGTCCACGAGTGGCTGGATGCGCAAACCCTGCGCACCGCCCAGACCAACCACGGCACGGCGCGGCACCCGCTGACCGGCGAACGCGTGTTCTTCAACCAGGCGCACCTGTTCCACGTCAGCAACCTCGGCGCCGAAGTGGCGACCTCGCTGCTCAACATGTTCGGTGCCGACCGTTTGCCGCGTCATGCCTATTACGGCGACGGCGGCGAGATCGCCGCCGAGGACCTGCAGGCGGTACGCGAGGCTTTCGCCGGGGCCTCGATCCGGTTCCCCTGGCAGGTCGGCGACGTGATGCTGCTCGACAACATGCAGATGGCGCACGGGCGCAAGCCGTTCAGCGGTGCCCGCAAGATCGTCGCGAGCCTGTTGGATGCGTACTCCGAGCGCGCCTCGAACGAACCGGCGCCGCTCGCGGCGACGGCCTGAGCCGCGCTCGCTGGGCACGGCATCGGCTTGAGTGAATACGTGCGGCAGCGCTCGTCTGCATGCCGCTCAGCGATGCTCCCGGCGCGGGCCGGGAGCATCGGGCTTACTGGAGCGGATAGGAGGAGTAGACCACCGCGTTGATCTTCCAGCCCTGTTCGGTCTTGACCAACTGCCAGGCTTCCTGGCCCTTGCCGGTCATGCGCTCGTCTTCGAGGAAGACGAAGTCGAAATGCACGCTGGCGATGGCGCCGTCGGTTTCGATTTTCACGTTCGAGAACTTCTCTTCGAAGCGTTCCTTGCCCTGGCTCATCTGCTCGGCGAACTCGACGTAGGTGCCGGGCTCGAGCTTCTTGAGCTTGGGGTTCTTGGCCTTGCGCTGGCGGAACTCTTCGTCGGAGGACACCAGGATCCAGGAATTGTGTTCGGGCAGGAACAGGCCCTTCAGGGTGGCCGAGTCCTTGGCGATGATCGCGGCCTTGAAGGTCTCGACGATGCCCTCGATTTCGCGCCTGGCTTGCGCGCGTCGGTCTTGCTCATGCTTGTCGGAGCCCTGGGGGGCCGCAGCCGGCGCCGTCTGCGCATGGGCGTGCAGGGACAGCGCCAGCAAGGCGAGGGCGCATAGATTCAGGATCGACTTCATGAGGGACTCCATTCGCTGGGGGCGCCGCCGCGATCGGGCGCGCGGGGCTATCGAACCGCCGGCCGGCGGCCCGCTCATCATGCCCCAGCGCCTGTGCGGCGGAGTCGACCCAGTTCGCGTAATGGGCAGGCCGCGGCGCGGGCTTTACACTGCGGCCATGCATCAAGACTCGCTGTTCGCGGCGCCGGCCGCTTCGCCCGATGTTCATCGATTGTTCTTCGCCCTGTTGCCCGATGCGGCGACCCAGGCGCGCATCGCCGCGGCCGCGGCGGCCCTGCACCGCGAACACGACGCCGGCGGGCGCCTGATCGGCGCTCACCGTTATCACCTGACCCTGCAATTCCTCGGTGACGCTTCCGAGTTCCAGCCCGAGCGCGCGGCGCGGGCGCAGGCCGCGGCGGCGAGCTTGGTCCTGCCGGCGTTCGATCTGCGGCTCGACCGCGCCGGCAGTTTCCGCAACAAGTCGGTGCCCTGGTGGCTCGGCAGCGAGCGCGCGCCGGAGGCCCTGGACGGCCTGTACCAACGGCTCGGCGTGGCCCTGGCCAAGGAAGGCGTGCGGGTCGAGTCCGGGCGCGCCCTGGTGCCGCACGTGACCATCGTCCGCGACGCCGTGCGTCCGTTGCATCCGCCGATCGCCATCGAGGCCATCGATTGGCGCGTCGACGCCTTCGTCCTTATCCACAGCCAGCTCGGCTCGCGCAACGCCTACGACGTGCTGGGGCAGTGGCCGCTGAGCGCGTAAGCGGCGCAGAATATGGCCTCATCGCCAGGCCGACGGTCGACCGCCATGAGCCAGTCCGATCCGCGCATCGATGCTTATATCGCCAAGGCGGCGCCGTTCGCGCAGCCGATCCTCGAACACCTGCGCGCGGTCGTACACGCGGCCTGTCCGCAGGTCGAGGAAGCGATCAAGTGGGGCATACCGAGTTTCGTTTACCGCGGCAAGCTGATGTGCAGCATGGCGGCGTTCAAGCAACACGTCACCTTCGGCTTCTGGCAGGGCGCGAACATCGTCGGTGCGCAGCAGTCCGCCGACAGCGATGCGATGGGCCAGTTCGGCCGTCTGAGCAAGATCGGCGACCTGCCCGGCAAGCGCGAACTCACTGGCCTGGTGAAGCAGGCGATGGCCTTGATCGAGGCCGGCGTAACGCGTCCTGCGAGCAAGCGCGCGCAGCCCAAGCCGCCGGTCGAACTGCCTGCGGATCTGGCCGCCGCGCTGGCGCTGAAGAAGAACGCGAAGGCCAAGGCGACCTACGAGGCGTTTCCGCCGAGCCAGCGGCGCGACTATGTCGAATGGATCGAGAGCGCGAAGCGCGAGGACACCCGCAAGGCGCGGGTCGCCCAGGCCGTGGAGTGGATGGCCGAGGGCAAGGGGCGCAACTGGAAGTACATGGCGAAGTGAGGGCGGGGTTCGCTGCATGCGCTGATTCTTGCGATTTGGACGAAAGGCAAGCCCCCCAGCCCCCTTTGCACAAGGGGGAACAGCACGGTCGAGCTGGCAAGCCTTGCCACTCGCCACTCGCCACTCGCCACTCGCTACGCAGCCGCGCCAGTTTGCCCCCTTTGCCAAAGGGGGCGAGCGCCCGGCGTCACGCTCATGCAGTGACGGCTTCATGCAGCGCGGGGGATTTGCTTTGGCCTGCTGGGCTACATCGGCCGATGCCATTGGGCAAAAAGCAAATCCCCCCAAGCCCCCCTTTTTCAAAAGGGGGGAACAGCAAAGGTGCTCGACGGCTGAACGCCGGCCAAGTCTGACGGAGGCGACCATCCGTCCGCCTCAGCGGCGGAAATCGACCGCGAAGGCAACCAGGGTGCCCGGGATGCGGGCCTTGCCGGCCGGGCAATCGGCATCCAGCGGAACCTGTGCGCGTTCGCCGCTGCGGCGATCGACGCAAACCTCGAACTGCTCGCCGGCGCCGCTCTGGGTGACGCTGTAGTCGTTGTCGCTGCCGATCAGCACCAGGTGCTTGCCGTTGCGCAGGCGCGGGCCGATCGCCAGGCCTTCGAGTTTCTCGGGGATGTCGCGGGCGCCAGCGCCGCGCAGGGCGGCCAGGATGTCGAGTTCGGGCGCCTTGTCGACCGGACGCACGCCGGCGGGCAGGTCGTTGCTGCCGGCCAGCGAGCGCGTGGCGACGTTAGTCGCGCCGCGCAACGAAATCCGGTACACGCGCTTGTGCAACGGCGCGGCGGTGACTTCGACGCCGAGGCCGCGGTTGTCGCGCTCGAGCACCAGGAAGTCGCGGTCGCTCAAGGCATGGATTGCGCTGAGGCCGATGCTGCGGCCCTGGTGGGTCGCCGAGAAATCGTCGTCGCTGGACGGATCGAGCGCGTTCAAGGTCGCGATCGGTTCGAGTTGGTAGACGTACTGGGCGTTGGAACGGCCGCTGCGCAGGTCGAACTCGACGATGCGGACGTTGCGGCTGCGGCGGCCGTCGTTGTTGGCGCCCTCCTGCACCAGCGGGTCCTGCATCACCGCGTACAGCTTGTCGCCGGACGGGGTGAGGGTGAGGCCTTCGAAGCCGCGGTTGTCCTGGCGCCCGCTGACCACGAGCTTGCGGTCGCCGACGTAGTCGAGCTGGCCCTGGGCGTTGCGCGGCTGCAGGTTGGCGGGCGTGGCGAAGGCGCGCAGGAAGCGGCCGTTCGGGGCGAATTCGTACAGGCTCGGGCCGTATTCGTCGGCGACGTAGAGGTGGCCGTTGCGGCCCACGGCGAAGCCTTCCGGGTCGAAACTCAGGCCGAGCTTGGCGGCGTCGCCGTTGAGCAACTGCGGGTTGAGGCCGTTGAAGCTGTCGCCGCGGCGCGCGCTGAACAACACGGTCTTGTCGACGATGGGCTGGCCGATGCGGCCGCTGCGGCGGTCGTAGGGGATGCGCAGGCGCTGCACGCGAGTGGCGTAGTCGATCACGCCGCCGCCGGGGCCGCGGTCGGACAGGGCGTACCAGTAGCCGTCGCGTGCGTTGTAGGTCAGGTCGGAATAGAAACCGAATCGGTTGAGGTTGGCCTGGTCGGGCGTGCCCGGCGGCAGACGCACCGCATCGCGCTGGGTCGCCGGGGTTTCGACGAGGTCGGTCAGCGACCAGTGAGCGGCGACGGCGGGGGCGGCGAACGCGGTCGCGGCGCAGGCGAGCAACAACGAAGTCAGGGTCGAACGGATCATGCGGGGCTCCGGCGGGGCAGGGGAACCCACCCACGCTAGTCGCCGCAAGTGTCAGTTCGGTGACGCGCGCAGGGTGACGAGCTTGGGCCGGGTACGCAGCTTGACCAGCAGGCCGAAGTGGTCGGAGGGCCAGACGCCATCGCGGCTTTGCTTGAGCACGACGCGGGCCTCGACGAGTTCGAAGCCGATCGGGTCGTAGAAGACGTGGTCGATGCGCTGCGCCGGCAGGTAGGCGGGGTTGAGGGTGGTATGGGCCGTGACATTCCTCGACGCATCGGGGTGGGCGTTGCCGTAGGCGTCGCGATAACGCGCGGCCAGCGCCTGCAGTTCCGGCGAGTCGGCATCGCTGTTGAAGTCGCCGGCGACGATCACGTAGCTGCCCTGCGCGGTGGTGTCGACGAAGTCCAGCAGGCTCGATACCTGCGTGGCGCGGATGGCGCCGCCGGCCTGGTCGTTATGCAGGTGGGTGGCGTAGACGTCGATACGGGTACGCGGCGGGCCCGGGCGCAGCCGGGCGTGCGCGGCGGTGCGGTAGTCGTCGAGCGGTTCGAGCTTGCGCATCTCGCGCGTCTCGGGGCGCTTGCGGGTGAGCAGGGCGTTGCCGTAGCGGCGCGCCGCACCGGGCGGGTCGACCGAGACGAATTGCACCCGATAGCCGAGCGCGGCGGCGAGGTCCTCGGCCTGGTTGCGCAGGCCGTCGCGTTGCAGCACTTCCTGCAGGGCGATCACGTCCGGCTTCAGGCGCTCGATCTCGGCGAGGATCATGGCGCGGCGCTTGGGCCAATCGCCCTTGTCGTGCCAGAGGTTGAAGCTGAGCACGGTCACGGTGGTCGCGCGGGTTTCGACGCGCGGGGTGTTTTCGGTCGCGAGCGCCTGCGAGCTTGCGGCGATGCCGGCGAGCAGCAGGGCCGCGGCGAACGCGGATGCGAACGAACGCGGAATCGGCGCGATCGCGGCAGAAGGGAAGGTTCGCATGGCTACGCGACGCTCCGATCGGGACAGGCGTCGAGGATAGCGCGGCTCGGGCGAGGCCAGGGTAGGAGCGGCGCAAGCCGCGATCTCGTCCCGGTAGCCGCGTCGTTTCGATTCGATCGTCGCTTCGGCGGTCGCGGCTTACGCCGCTCCTACCCTTTGAAGCGCAGTCTCGATTAGCCGGGCAGAAAAAACGCGCGGAGCCGCCAGGGCTCCGCGCGTTGCGGCTCGTTACTTCAGCGCGCGCCGACGATCAGCGCGGCACCTGCTGCGTACGCACCACCGGGTACTGGTTGTAGCGCACGTCCCAGGCCGAATGCAGACGATAGAAGAAGTCCAGGCGCGCCTGCGGGCTCTTGGCGAAGGCCGGATCGTTGTTGATCTTCGCCTCGAACTCGGCCTTCAGCTTCGGGTCCTTGGCCAGCATCTCGCGCGCCACTTCCTCGGCGACGTAGTCCTCCATGTATTCCTTGCGCTCGAAGGCGTTGTTGAACTCGCCCCAGGCCGCGAGCGAATCGGGCGCCTGCGGTTCCAGCAGGGCCATGACCACGCGTGCCTTGGGTTGGGCGATCGGCACGAACAGCGCGCCGGCGACCAGGCTCTGGTTTTCCGGCTTCCAGGCGCCGCTCAAAGTGGCGCGCTGGTGGCCTTCGACCGATTGCGCGGCGAACTCGGTCTTGTCGGAACGGAAGGTCTCGACCTGCGCATCCTTGAGCGCTGCGTCGAGGCGGCGATAGCTCACCCCGTGCTGGTCGAGCTTGGCCGCGACCCACGGTGCCTGCGCAGCCGGCACCAGATAGCCGCCGCGCGGCGCTTCGACCACGCGGCTGGGCTGGATGTCGTATTTCAGTTTTACGTTCCAGACCTCGGGCTTGGTCTCGTCGTAGCGGGTCATCAGCGCGCCGGAGACCTCCGACGGCGTGCGCGTATAGGCATAGCCGCGGAAGGCGACGTCGCGGACCTTGTCGGTGGCTTTGTAGTCGAGTGCGACCGGCTGGCCGCCGAGCGCCTGCGCGCGCCGGTCGGCGGCCAGGGCTTCGCGGCGCCAGTCGCTGCCGTGGCCGGCGACCAGTTCGAGCACGTTGACGATGGTGTTGCGGGTGATCCGCACGCGGGTCGGGTAGTCCTTCCACGAATGCGTTTCGACCAGCATGCCCAAGCGGTTGCGCAGCGGGATATAACCGTTGGAGAAGCGCGGCGGCGGCACCGCGTCTTCGAAGCCCGAGGCCGGGTTGTCGGTTTCGATGAAGGACGGGTAGAACGACACCGGCAGCGAGCCCTGCTTGGCGAGGCGTTCGATCACGCCGTCGCGCAAAGCCAAGCCGGCCGGGCGCAGCGCGGCGTCGCCGGAGTGCACCGGTTCGACCTGGATCGAGACGTCCTGTTCGAACTTGGCGCCGTCGGTGACGTGCAGGTCGATGTAGGCCAACGGGTCCCAGGTGCCGACCAGTTTGAGCATGGCCTGCATTTCGGGCGCATCGGCCTTGAGGTAGTCGCGGTTGAGGTTGTAGTTCTGCGCGGTGGTGCGCCAGCCCATTTCCTCGGGGCCGCGCTGGTTGGGACGGTTCCAGCGGCCGAAGCGCTCGTGGCCGTCGATGTTGAACACCGGCACGAACAGCAGCACCTGCTTGTCGAGCGCGCCCGGCGCGGCCTCGCCGTCGAGGATCTGGCGCAGCGCGAGGAAGCCCGCGTCCTTGCCGTCGATCTCGCCGGAGTGGATGCCGCCCTGAACCAGGGTGACAGGCAGCGACTTGGCCTGGGCCTGCGCCGGCGTGAACGCGCCGCTGCGGGTCGCCACCAGCAGCTTCATCGGCCGGCCTTCCGGCGTGGTGCCGAACTCCTCGCAGCGCACCGCGTCGGGGTAGCGCTTGGCGAAGGACGCGCACATGGCGATCACTTCGTCGTAGCGGCCGGTCTTGAGGAAGCTGCTGCGCTCGGCGACGGTGGTCAGGGCGTCGTCGGCTGCGGCGGCGTGCAGCGGGGTGGTAGCAGCCGCGAGCATCGCGGCGACCAGGACGGTACGTGTGGCGGTACGTGGCATCGGATCGGTTCTCCCCGGAATCGCTCCGCATGGTAGCGAAGAACCGCACCTCTGGATTGGCCGCGAGGGTCCGATCCGCACGCAAATACGCAGACTGCTGACAGCCTGCTGTCAGGAGGGCGGCTCCGAGGCAAAGGTGGGGGAATGGGTTCGGTGCGACCATGCGATGTGCCGCTTCGGTGGTCGCTCGCGGGCGCAAAGCAAATCCCCCGCGCGATTAGGGTTCGCCACTGCATCGGACTTGCGCAGCGCGCAGCCCCCTTCTTCAAAGGGGGCGACTTTCAGCGAGGCCACTTTCAGAGGGGCGACTTCTGCAGGGGCGACTTTCAGAGGGGCGACTTCATGGGAAGGCGACTTACTCCTGATCTGTCAGCGCTGTTCCCCCTTTGGAAAAGGGGGGCAGGGGGGATTTGCTTTTGCTCCCTCCAACGATCCAACCCCGCAACCGCCATCGCTCCCCTAGACTGTCGCCCTCACTTCCGGAGTCCTCCGCATGTACGCGCTCTACTATTCGCCCGGCACCGCCAGCTTCGTCGTCCATTGGCTGCTCATCGAGATGGGGATCGAGCACGAACTGCGAGCGGTCGATATGGAAGCCCGCGCGCACAAGAACGCCGAGTACCTGGCGCTGAATCCGAACGGAGTGGTACCGACCCTGATCGTCGACGGCCAGCCGCGCTACGAAGCCGCGGGCCTGGCGATGTTTCTCGCCGACCGTCATCCGCAGGCCGGTCTGGCGCCGGCGCTCGACGAGCCGCAGCGCGCCGAATACAACCAATGGATCTTCAACCTCACCAATACCCTGCAATCGCCGTTGCGCCTGTGGTGGTATCCGTGGGACCTGCAGGCCGACGACGAGGCGGTGCGTGCCGGTGCGCAGGCGCGCATCGAGGCCGCGTGCGAACGCCTCGACGCGCAACTCGCCAAGCAGGGCCCGTACCTGCTCGGCGAGCGCCTGAGCGCGGCCGATTTCTACCTGACCATGCTGATGCGCTGGACCCGCAAGATGCCGCGGCCGGCGCACGACTGGCCGCACCTGGGCGCGTTCGCCCAACGCATGAAGGCGCGGCCGTCCTTCGCCACCGTGTACGAGCGCGAAGGGCTGACCGAATGGGCTTGAAGCGCTGTACGGCGGCAACGCCGGCGATCTGAACGGGCGGGCAGGACCGGCCCAAGCAAGCAGACCCAGCCAAGCCGACCTAGCCAAGCCAAACCAAACCGGTTCAGGCGGGCCCGGCCGCCGGCCCTGAGCCGGCGGCTGCGGTCAGGCCGGCCGCCGGGGCGATCGGTTAGGCTGTAGGGCTGGACCGCCCGGTCGCCGTCGCGCCCGGGTCCAGCGGGGGCGCCTATCGACCGCCTCCGCGCCCGACCGCCGAGGACTGCCGTAGATGAGCCAAGCCGCCACCGCCCCCGCCACCGCCGATTCGCAGGGCAAGATGCCTCGCCAGATCGGTTTCATCATCGGCAACGAGGCGGCCGAGCGCTTCAGTTTCTACGGCATGCGCAACATCCTGACTTCGTTCCTGGTCGGGACCCTGCTGCTGGCTTCGACCTCCGACCTGGCCGAGCGCGAACACCTCGCCAAGGAGGTGTTCCACAGCTTCATGATCGGCACCTATTTCTTCCCCTTGCTGGGCGGCTGGCTGGCCGACCGCTATTTCGGCAAATACAACACGGTCATCTGGTTTTCGCTGATCTACTGCGTCGGCCATGCCTGCCTGGCGATGTTCGAGCACAGCCAGGCCGGTTTCTATACCGGCCTGTTCCTGATCGCCTTCGGTGCCGGCGGGATAAAACCCCTGGTGGTGTCGTTCTGCGGCGACCAGTTCGACCAGAGCAACAAGCACAAGGCCAAGCTGGTCTTCGATGCCTTCTATTGGACGATCAACTTCGGCTCGCTGTTCGCCTCGCTGCTGATGCCGATCTTCCTGCGCGAGTACGGCCCGAGCATCGCCTTCGGCATTCCCGGCGCGCTGATGTTCCTGGCCACGCTGATCTTCTGGCTGGGCCGCAACCGCTACGTGCGGGTGCCGCCGACCCGCGATGCGCCCGATCCGGACTCCTTCTTCAACGTCGCCCGCACCGCGCTGAGCGCGCGCGTGGCCGGGCAGGGCAATCCCGGCGCGATCGTCGCCGGCCTCGGCGTGGCCCTGGCGGTCGGCGCCCTGGCGCTGACCGCGGTGCCGGCGATGGGCTTCGTCAAGAGCGCCTGCCTGGCGCTGGGCTTGCTGATCGGTTTCGGCGGCTACGGCATTTCCCTGCAGCTCGACCGCGCCCGCGGCAAGCACCCCGACGCCGCGGTCGACGGCGTGCGCGCGGTGCTGCGCATCCTGATCGTGTTCGCCTTCGTGACCCCGTTCTGGTCGCTGTTCGACCAGAAGGCATCGACCTGGGTGCTGCAGGGCCAGAAGATGTTCGTGCCGACCGACCTGTGGTGGTGGCCGACCTGGCTGATCTCCGGCGAAGGCGGCGCGCGCGCCGCGGCCTCGCAGATGCAGGCGATCAATCCGCTGCTGGTGATGCTGCTGATCCCGTTCAACAACCTGCTGCTGTACCCGGCGCTGCGCCGTATCGGCCTGCAGCCGACGCCGCTGCGGCGCATGGGCTTCGGCATCGCCATCTCCGGCCTGTCCTGGATCGTGGCGGCGGTGCTGCAGTTGTATATGGACGCCGGCCACCCCATGTCGCTGGCATGGCAGGTCCTTCCCTACGTGCTGCTGACTCTCGGCGAGGTGCTGGTCTCGGCGACCGCGCTCGAGTTCGCCTACAGCCAGGCCCCGCACGCGATGAAGGGCGTGATCATGGCGCTGTGGTACCTCACCAGCACCTTCGGCAACCTGTGGGTGATGCTGACCAACGCCGCGGTGCGCAACGAGGCGGTGACCACCCACATCGCCGCGACCGGGCTCAGCGAGAACGCCTTCCTGATGTTCTTCTTCGCCGGTTTCGCCTTCGTCGCGGCGGCCGCATTCGCCTTGTACGCGCGCAGCTACCCGATGCAGGACCACTACCGCCAGGCCGCGTGAACGACGCAGCCAAGCTTGAACGCCCCCATCCGAACCCGCCCGGCGCCGCCGGGCGAGCCGACCTGAGCGAGTCCGGCCCGGCCGGACGCGCCGACGAGAATCCGAACCGATGCTGATCACCCTCATCCTGATCGCCGTGACCGCGCTGGTGACGTGGCAAGCCTTCGAGAAACGCAGCCTGTACGAGCGCCTGGTGCTGTGGCCGCCGGCAATCGAGCGTTTCCGTCAGTACGACCGTCTGTTGACCCACGGCTTCGTGCATGCCGACTGGATGCACCTGCTGTTCAACATGATCACCCTGTATTTCTTCGGCGGCGCGGTCGAGCGCCTGTTCGGCGAAGTCGTCGGGCCGTTCGGCTACGCGTTCTTCTATCTGTCGGCGATCGTGGTCGCGATCCTGCCGAGCTATCTGCGCCATCGCAAGGACGGCGGCTACGTCAGCCTCGGCGCGTCCGGCGCGGTGTCGGCGGTGCTGTTCGCCTTCGTGCTGGTCAATCCCTGGAGCTGGATCATCGTGTTCGTGATCCCGGTGCCGGCCATCGTCTATGCGGTGGCCTATGTCGGCTATTCGTACTGGATGGACAAGCGCGGCCAGGGCAACATCAACCACAACGCGCATTTGTCGGGCGCGATCTACGGTGTGTTGTTCATGCTGCTGATGGAGCCGAATATCTTCTGGATATTCCTGCAGCGGCTCGCGAGCCCGAGCCTGCCGAGTTTCTTCGGCGGCTGAGAAGGGCGGCAGCGGCTTCGGCCGCTGCCATGTCGTATCGCCGCGTCCCCGGATTGCGGCTTTGCGAACGGCGGCTCAGGCCGCCGTTGCCGTTTGAGCGATGCTCAGGACAGGAGCTGCGCGGCATTGACGGCCGTGCCGATCTCGTAGGCTTCGTCGCTGTAAGAGGCGATCAGCCCGGCATAGATCTGGGCATCCAGCCGGCGCAGCTCGGCGGCATCGGGCTCGGCGGTGCGCACGAGTTCATAAAGACGGGTGATATCGGCTTCGGCCTGCTGGTCGTCGTCGAGGGATTTTAAGTAACGCATCTGAGACCCCCTTTGTTTTCACAGTGTGACGTACTTCACATTGAAGCACATTCCATGCCATCGATTTCAAGGGGTTTCGGCGTTCCAAAAGTGACACATCGTGTCAACACCGGGCGGTCAGGAACAGGCGGCTGACGCTCTGGGTCGAGTCTCACCTTTGCTCACCCGTCATGAAGGTCGTGCGTGTTAACAAACAGGCACGGTCCTTGGGGGTGACCGCTCATCCGGAAAAACCGACAGGAGCAGGGCATGGCGATCAAGAAAGCCGGCAAGTCCGTCAGCAAGTCAGTCAGTAAATCGGTAGGCAAGAGCGCCGCGGGCAAGAGCGCGAAGCGCGCAGGCAAGCAGGTTGCGCGCAAGGCCGCGACCAAGGCGGCCAAGAAAACCACGGCCGCGAAGAGCGCGGCGAACAAGCGCCCGGCGACGAAGGCCGTCGCCAAGAAGGCGGTAGCGAAGAAAGTCGTCGCCAAGAAGGCCGCAAGCAAGAAAGCGCCGGCGAAGAAGGGCGCGGGCAAGACCACCGCCATCAAGAAGGCGGCGGCCAAGAAGGCCGTCTCCAAGAAGACGAGCGCCAGCAAGACGGCGAGCAAGAAGGCGAGCGCCAAGAAGGTTGTCGCCAAGAAAACCAGTGTCAGGAAAGTCAGTGTCAAGAAAGCGCCGGCCAGGCAGGCCGCGGCCGGCAAGCGCGGCGCGGCGCAGACCGCCAGCCGGGTGAACGCCAAGAAAACTATCCCGTCCAAACCCGCCTCGGCCAAGCCGGCTTCGATCAAGCCCGCTTCGATCAAGCCGGCTTCGATCAAGCAAGCCGTGGGCAAGTCGGCTGCGATCGGGAAAGCGGCGAAAAACACCGCGAAAACGGCGTTGCCGAACAAGGCCAAGCAGGCCGCGCCTGCAGCGAACAAGCCAGCGTCCAACAAACCGGCCGTAAGCAAAACCGTCGTAAGCCAGCCGGCCGCAAGCAAGCCCGTCGCCAATACGCCTGCACCGCGCGCGGCCCGACCGCGGGCGGCGACGCCGGCGGCCCCGTTGGCGCCGTTGATCGACAGCCGCGTCGCGGCAGTGACGCCGACCGATGCGGTCGTCGACACCCCCTTGGTGGCGACGCCGGCGGTGACCGGCGTGCCGGCGAAGGCCGCGGCCAAACCGCGCAAGGCCAAGAAACCGGTCGAGGCCGATACCTCGGCGGCCGGCTCTTCGCCAGCGAGCTCTTCGTCAACGAGCCCTTCGCCAACGAGCCCTTCGCCAGCGAGCTCTCTGGTGGCGTCCGCGGCCGCTTCGGAGTCGGCCGCGCCGGCGCTGCAGGCACAAACCCACCGCTCACGGACGTCGCAATCGTCCGGCGCGGCCGGAAGCCTGGTCGCAGCCGGTGCCGCCGCCGAAGCCGAACCGGCCGGCGCCGACACGCCGCAGCGTGAAGCTAAGGCCGCGTTGGAGGCGTCCGAGGCCGCCGGCAGCGGCGACGACGAGGGCGGCCGTCCGCGCATCACCCCGGAACAGGCCCTGGCCAACACCCGTCAGTTGCTGGAAGCCAAGCAGGAGCAGGCACGCGAGGCGCAGCCCTGGCAGCAGCTCGAGTCCAAGCACGGCCAGGTGCCGCAGTCGGGCCCGCAGTCGCCCGGTGCAGCGCAAAAGGCCGAGGAACTGCATGCCGCGGAAAGCCGGATGGACGCCATCCAGGGATCGATCGGCACCCAGGACCGGCACAACCAGGGCAAGCGCGATAATCGCTGAGCCCCGGCACCGGGCCGGATACCGGTCCGGTTCGTCGTCCCGGCGGGGGCCGCTCGCGCGGCCCCCGATCGCGGCTCGATATTCTCCAACTGCGGCCCCCGATGGCCGCCCTCATCCGCATCCCAGGTAGACCCATGGCCGTTTCCGTTCGCCACGTTCCCGACCAGCAGCGTTTCCTCACCGAAGTCGACGGGGTGCAGGCCCTGCTCGAATACCACCTCAACGGCGACCAGCTCGTCATCACCCACACCCTGGTGCCGGAGGCGATCGGCGGCCGCGGCATCGCCGGCGACCTGGTCAGGGCGGCGTTCGAATACGCCCGCGAAGCCGGCTACAAGGTCCGCCCGGCCTGTTCCTATGCGGCGGCCTGGATCCAACGCCACCCGGAATACACCGAGCAACTGGGCTGAGGCCCGGCGGCGCGGCGCGTGGCCCAGGCTGTTGCGCGGGAGGTTTGAGCCAGCCTCGGGCCCGCGCATCGGGCCCCCGCCCCTGAATCCGAACGCGGCCAGGGGTCGCCAAGCCGGCGCCGCTGTGCCAGCCTACGCGCCCTTCGCCCGTCTGCTGCCGGTTTCCGGCATCCTGTCTTTATGCGTCTGAACAAACACATCAGCGACACCGGCTTCTGCTCGCGCCGCGAGGCCGACCGCTTGATCGCCGAAGGGCGGGTCACCGTCAACGGCATGCGCGGCGGGGTCGGCGCCGAAGTCGGCGAGGGCGACGAGGTCCGCATCGACGGCGAGGTCCTGCGCGCGCGCGCGGTGGTCAAGGGCAAGCGCCAGCACGTCTACATCGCCCTCAACAAGCCGGTCGGCATCGTCTGCACCACCGAGTCGACGGTCAAGGAAAACATCGTCGACTTCGTCGGCCACGAGCGCCGCATCTTCCCGATCGGCCGCCTCGACAAGGATTCCGAAGGCCTGATCCTGCTGACCAGCAACGGCGACATCGTCAACGAGATCCTGCGCGCCGAGAACAAGCTGGAAAAGGAATACCTGGTCGCGGTGAACCACGAGGTCACCCCCGAGTTCCTGCGCGGCATGGGCCGCGGCGTGCCGATCCACGGCCAGACCACCTTGCCGTGCAAGACCGGCAAGCTCGGCCGCTTCGGTTTCCGGATCGTGCTGGTGCAGGGCTTGAACCGGCAGATCCGCCTGATGGCCGCGCACTTCGGTTTTCGGGTCAAGCAACTGCTGCGCGCCCGTATCGGCAACGTCAAACTGGGCCACCTCAAGCCCGGCCAGTGGCGCAACCTGACCGACCAGGAACTGCAGGGCCTGTTGCCTCACCGCAACGAGTGGTGAACGGCGCCGCGGATAGCGGCGGACCGAGGGAGATCTAGATGTGGACGTCACGCTTTGCGCGATAATGTCGCGCGAAACAACCATGGACGTCTGCCAAAAGGATTGCTGTATGAAGCGTGTCATCGCCGTCTCCCTGCTTGCGCTGGCCCTGGCGGCCTGCAAGAAAGAAGCCTCGCCTCAGCCCGGCGTCGCGCCGGCCGACCCGGCCTCGACCTTGCCGGCACCGGTGGTCGTCGCGGACGCACCGGTCGAGCTCAAGGAAGTCGTCGAGACCACGCCGAACTACGTGGTCGGCATCACCTACGACACGCAGGCGGCGAAATACCCGGGCCTGGCGAAAGAGCTCAAGACCTACGCCGACCAGGCGCGCGCCGAGCTGATCGAGTCGGCCAACGGGCGCACCGCGAAAGAAAACCCGTCGCCGTACGAGTTGTCGCTGACCTTCAACGACATCCTCGACACGCCCGACCTGGTGGCGGTGTCGGCCGACGGCAGCAGCTACACCGGCGGCGCCCATGCCGCGCCGCTGATCGCGCGCTTCGTCTGGTTGCCCAAGCAGAACAAGCAGCTCAAGGCCGCCGAGCTGGTGCCGCAGAAGCAAGGCTGGGATGCGATCTCGCGCTATGTCCGCGAGCAACTGCACTCGGCCCTGTCGCAGCGCATCGACGCCGACGACCCGGCGCCGGCCGTGCGCGCCGAACAAATGGAGACCGGCGGCCGCATGATCGACGACGGCACCTCGGCCGACCCGGCCAACTTCGCCATGTTCGAACCGGTCCGGGCCGCCGACGGCAAGCTCAGCGGGCTCAAGTTCGTGTTCGCCCCGTACGAGGTCGGTCCGTATTCGGACGGTACCCAGACCGTCGAGGTGCCGGCGTCGGCGCTGCTGCCGCACGTCGCGCCGCAGTACCGCGCGATGTTCAGCGGCGGAGGTTGAGCGCCGCCGCGGCCCGGCGGTCCGACCGCCGCCGGAGCGCGCGCGAAACAGCCAAGCCCGGCACATCGCGCGACGAGGCGTTTGTTATGGTGCGGCGACGCGGCAGGCATGCGCGCTGCCCCGGAAGCGTGGTCCAGGGAACAGCGGGTCGATCAGCGCCCTGATCCGCAGGCAGTGCCGAGCGTTTCAACGACCGAGCCGAGGCCGACATGTCCGTTGCGTCGCTGCGTAAACGAGTCGAGGGGTTGCTGGAACTGGCCGACGTGCGCGTCGGCGGCCAGCGGCCCTGGGACATCCGCGTCGAAGACGAGGAGTTCTACTCCCGGGTGATGGCGCAAGGCTCGCTCGGCCTGGGCGAGTCCTACATGGAGGGCATGTGGCATACCGACTCGCTTGACGAGATGCTGGTGCGCCTGATGCGCGCCCATGTCGACGAGCAGGTCCACGGCTGGGCAGCGATTCTCGACGGCCTGCGTGCGCACCTGGTCAATCTGCAGAGCCACCGCCGCAGCTTCACCATCGGCGAGCGCCATTACGACCTCGGCAACGACCTCTACCGGGCCATGCTCGGCAAGCGCCTGGTCTATAGCTGCGGCTATTGGCGCGACGAGCGCGGCCAGCCGCTGCACGACCTGGATGCGGCGCAGGAGGCCAAGCTCGACCTGGTCTGCCGCAAGCTCGGCCTGCGCCCGGGCATGCGCGTGCTCGACATCGGCAGCGGTTGGGGCGAGGCCTTGAAGTTCGCCGCCGAGCGCTACGGCATCCGCGGGGTCGGCGTGACCGTGTCGCGCGAGCAGGCCGATCTGGCCGACGAGCTCTGCGCCGGGCTGCCGATCGAGTTCCGCCTGCAGGACTACCGCGAGCTCGACGAGCCCTTCGACCGGATCTTCTCGCTCGGCATGTTCGAGCACGTCGGGGTCAAGAACTACGCCGGTTATTTCGACGTCGCCCGCCGCTGCCTCAAGCGCGACGGCCTGTTCCTGCTGCACACGATCGGCGGCAACCGCTCGGTCACCCATTCCGACCCTTGGATCGCCAAGTACATCTTCCCGAACTCGATGCTGCCCTCGGCCAAGCAGATCGCCGAGCACGTCGAAGACCGTTTCGTGATTGAGGACTGGCACAACTTCAGCGCCGACTACGACCTGACCCTGCAGGCCTGGCGCGACAACGTCGAGCGCGGTTGGGAGCATTTGGATGCGGCGCGCTACGACGAGCGCTTCCGGCGCATGTGGCGGTTCTATCTGGCCGCCTCGATGGCGACCTTCCGCAGTCGCCACGCGCAGCTGTGGCAGTTGGTGCTGTCGCCCGACGGCGTGCCGGGCGGTTACGTCGCGCCGCGGTGAGGGGCGGGAGGAGAAGTGAGCGGGAGGAGTGAGAAGTGAGCAGAGACAATCAGAAGTGAGCAGAGAGGAGTAAGAAGTGAGCGAAAAGCCGCTCTTGCCTTTACTCATTCCTCACTTCTCTCAACTCACTT